>MPDF01000001.1 GCA_001874365.1 Gammaproteobacteria bacterium MedPE
TAGGGTCTGTTGATCTTTCGAGGATGAATTTTGTGCAATTGACAAGACTTTTTCGCAAGACATGAGGAGCGACGCCTAGTTTACCTAGGTGAGCGACGAAAAACGCGGTGAAAATGTCTTGTCATTGCATCCGAAGGACAGCGTTTGTTCGTGATTTATACAGCGTTATCGCCTCCTAGCTTAGCCCACTAAGCGTCGCAGGCTCTGCCTTGCATAAATCGCGATTAATTCGCTACAAAAACCTTCACCAAAGATCAACAGACCCTACTGTTACAGTGTCTTCATTTTGTGTTAGCATCCGTTCAAACAAATGTTTACATAGGAAGTTGTATGACAGAAATCATTGTTCGGGGATATCATTTAGATGGCTATCAACACGTTAATAACGCGCGTTATCTCGAGTTTTTAGAAGAAGCTCGATGGGAGTGCATGACAAGCGATATTGATACATTAGTTAAGCACAATGCTGGATTTGTGGTCGCAAACATCAATATCAATTATCGAGCGCCTGCGCTATTACATCAACATTTAGTTGTTGAGACGAAAATCAGTAAAATTGGTGATAACAGTGGCATAGTGTCTCAGGTGATTCGTTGCAAAGAAACGGGTAATACAGTGACTGATGCTCAAACGACCTTTGTTCTATTTGATATGAAACAACACAAGGTAATGGCAATTGCAGGAGAGCTACGCAACTGCTTGGAGTCATGCCAGCAACGACTATCTGCGCAGTAGCACATTCCTCTTTGTAAAAAAGAGCTCGGTACTACTCCTGTACCGAGCTTAGGGGAATCACTTATATTAGCCTAGTTCATATATCGCGAACTGTGATGAGATTTTTCAATTTATAATTGCACATGATCATTGACGAGGTGGCGGGGCAATTTATTTTTGATTTTGTTGTTGACCCATTTACCTAATCCAACTGGTACGCCTTGATAACCGAGAACTACTTCACCTTTTTGTTTCGATGGATTGTCGATCGATAAGTCTTGTCCTTTAAGGAAACAAGCATATTGCTCTCTAGTTAAATCTACTGATATTTTGCCCCAGATAGTGACTGCGTCATGGCCAATTGTGTGATGCTTCTTAGCTAATTCAATTAATTTCACGCCGTGACGCGCAAATCGCATGTTGTTCGTGAGTTGTTCTGAGCCAGTAGGAAACGCCCATATTTCATCATCGCGTTGATAAAGGTTGTCACTAAATTCCGCAGTCTTAAGCAGTGGCTCTAGCGCTTCCAACACATTTATCTGTTGCTTTTTAGATAGCCTGCTAAATGGGAATTTGCTTTTGAATGACGGCTGATTTGAACTGTTGGTCGTTGATGCTTTTGTAAATTTGGCGACGAAAAAACCTTCACTGTTATAAATCTGCGGCCAAATATGGAGGTAACCTTCATCAGTTACCGATTTTTCTGCATCTTCGAATAGATTGTGCAACGAAACTGCGGTCGCATTGTCTGGAAACTCTGATAATAACCATTCACAAACACCTTGGTTTTCAAGACCATTAAGTGCACACGTAGAGTAAACTAATTCACCACCTGGCTTGAGCGCCATAAACGCAGATTTGATGAGTGCCTTTTGCAGCGCGGTGATTTCATCAAGGTGTTCAATGGACCAGTTTTTAAATGCGTCATTATCTTTTCGTACAGTGCCTTCGCCACTACAAGGGGCGTCGAGTAGGATCGCGTCAAATTGGTTTTCTAAGTAATCGCCATGAACACTGCCATCAAAATGACTAATTAACGTATTGCTTATGCCTAATCGTTGGAGATTGGCATGCAGTGCTTTAACACGGCTTGACGAAAATTCATTGGCGACTAATAAGCCGCGATTTTCCATCAAGGTGGCGATTTGAGTTGTTTTTGAGCCTGGCGCCGCGGCCAAATCTAAAACAAACTCAGGTGTTTGTTCTAGATTTTCAAATAATGCGGTAGGCGGAAGCATTGAACTTGCTTCCTGAATGTAGAACAAGCCAGCTAGATGTTCTGGTAATTTACCGGGCGCGGTTGCATCGTCATTTAACGTAACCCAATAACCATCACTACACCAAGTTATTGGCGTAAACTCCCAGCCTAAAGGCGTCATTAGTGCGATAAAGTCGTCATGACTAATCTTTAATGTATTAATTCGAATACTAAAGCGCAATGGCTGTTGGCAGTAATGAATTAAGTCTTCGACGGATAGATGTTGTGGCAAAGTGTCTTTGATTAATTCGATAAAAGCGTCTGGAATATGGATATTGGTAGATGTCATTGCGGTGGCCTATGTCTATTCGGCGGCTATTGTAACGAAATCTAACAGTCAGGTATACGCGACACATCGTCGTTGTATGTGCAAATATTGCGTATTTGTTGTTAAATTCGTCAATAGTTGAGGCTTAGTCTGGTAAAGACTCTTTTCATTTAATCCAACTAAGGTATAGTAGCGTGCAATTCGCTTTATAATTAACTAGAGAAAGATTTTTGAACACAGATTATTCCCTCGTTGCTCGTCAGATTGAAGCATTGATAGACGGCGAGTTTGACGCCATTGCAGTGCTATCTAATGTGTCTGCAATCCTAAATGAGTCACTTGACAATATTAATTGGATTGGTTTTTATTTCTTAAAAAACAATCAATTAGTATTAGGTCCTTTTCAAGGTAAGGTTGCTTGCTATCGTATCCCTTTAGATAAAGGTGTATGTGGTAAAGCAATTTCAACAAATACTGTTCAACGTATTGATGATGTTCATGCATTTCCTGGACATATTGCGTGCGATAGTGCATCAGAGTCAGAAATCGTCTTTCCGTTAGTTGTTAATGGAAAAACAATTGGTGTGCTTGATATAGATAGCCCATCGCTTGCAAGATTTAGTGAAGCAGATGAGACTGGATTGAGCTTGTGTGTTGAGGCATTAATCACACATCTTGCTCAATGCGACCTTGAACTGATCGCGAAATAGGAAAATAATTAATGATGTACGATAGAGTTGATATTCATCAATACCTGTTTGACGCTAGCGAAGTTGGCGAATGGGAAGGTGAGGAAGAACTAGCTGCGGAAAACATTAATAGAATTTATCATCATTTATTTAGTGTCATTGATGAATCAATTGAACTTGATCTCTTTGAACAAATGATTGATGCGGTGTGGCCATATTGGCAATACCAACCTGGACTATTAGAAGTGGACGATGAACTTGTCGTACACTTTGTAACATTTTTAATTGAAGAATTTGAAGTAAACTCGGAAGAATAAATGACTACTACAGTTAAACTAACAGACAATAAGGCAATCATTGCAATGCTGGCAGAAACATTTCCAGCGTGTTTTAGTGTAAAGGGCGAAGCAAAGCCTTTAAAAATTGGCTTATTTCAAGAGCTTAGTGAACGTTTGGCGGAAGACGAACGTGTGAGCAAAACTCAACTTCGTGGTGCTATTCGTCATTATACGACGAGTTGGAGATACCTTCGTTGTATTAAATCTGGCGCGAAACGTGTTGATTTAGATGGCGTTGAAGGCGATGAGTTAGAACAAGAACATATTGACCATGCTGCGCAAACACTGGCACAGTCACAAGAGAAAGCTAAGCAACGTGACGCGGCAAAGAAAGCAGCTAATCCTGAGAAGGCGAAAAAGCCAAAGCCAGCGGCGCGTGCTAAACAAGCGAGTAAAGTGCGTTCGAGCAAGCCAGTTGCTAAAGTATTAACGGGTGATAAAGTTGAAGATATCAATACGTTAAAAATTGACCAATCAGTATTGGTTAATGTAGCAAAGGCACCAATGAGCGGAACTATTGTTGATATTAATAAGTCTGACGTTAAAGTTGCTTTAGCATCAGGTATGGTCATTAAAGTCAATGTTGACCAAATTTTGACAAAGTCGTAATAATTAAAATTTAATTTAGCAAGGAGATTTTATATGCTAAACCGTATAACGTTAGGAATTATTCCATTAGTGTTAGCTGGACAGGCGATAGCCTTAGACAGTAAATATAAGATGGATGAAATTCCTGAGTTAGCGCCAGAGCCACAACATAAAGTCTCCACAACACGTCTCACCGGGTTGTTTACTCGCACACATTTCAAAGCGTTTGATCTTAACGACCAATTTTCTTCAAAGATTGCTAAGCGCTATGTTGAAAATCTCGATTTCAATAAATCGCTCTTTACTCAATCTGACATTGATGGCTTTAGCAAACTTAACGCTACAATAGATGATATGCTCAATGCTGGCGATGTATCAGCAATTTACGATATTTATTCTTTACATATGAAGCGTCGCTTTGAACGCTACCAATATGCGTTGACGTTGTTGGATAAACCGATGGACTTTACGGTTGCTGACGACTATGTTTACGACCGCGAAGATGCTAATTGGGCAAAAGATACTAAGGAGCTCGACGAATTATGGCGTCAGCGTGTTAAGTATGATGCACTAAATCTAAAACTTGCCGGTAAGAAGTGGCCAGAAATTCAAGAAGTACTTGAAAAACGCTATAACAATGCATTAAAACGTATCACTCAAACCAAGAGTGAGGACGTTTATCAAGTGTTTATGAATTCATTTGCACGAGCAATCGACCCTCACACGAGTTATTTATCACCGAGAAACGCTGAACGCTTTCAAGTCGAAATGAGCTTATCTCTAGAAGGGATTGGCGCAATGCTACGCGCAGAAGATGATTACACTATCATTACCGAGCTAGTGCCTGGCGGTCCTGCTGATAAGAGTGAACAACTGGGTCCTGACGATAAAATTGTTGGCGTTGGTCAAGGCGACGAAGAAATTGTTGATGTTGTCGGCTGGCGTTTGGACGATGTTGTTGAGTTGATTAAAGGCCCGAAAGGGTCGACGGTTAAATTAGAAATAGTCTCTGGAAATGTCGGTGGTCTGGATAATTCGCGTATCGTTTCGATTGAGCGAGACAAAGTTAAACTCGAAGATCGTCAAGCTAAATTAGAGATTATTGAATCTGAACTTCCTGCGTATAAAGGTCGCCGTCTAGCGGTTATTGATATTCCGAGTTTCTACGTTAACTTAACTCGGGATGTGAAGAAGTTAATTCTTGAAGCCAAAGAAAAAAATGTGGAAGGTTTAGTGATCGACCTTCGTAATAATGGTGGTGGTTCATTGCCAGAAGCGATGGCATTAAGTGGGTTATTCATTGAACAAGGGCCGGTTGTTCAGGTGAAAAACGGTGAAAACCGCGTTGATGTTAAATATGATCCTGATAATAAGACCTTCTACGATGGCAAAGTATCGGTATTAGTTAATCGTTACAGTGCATCTGCGTCTGAAATTTTTGCGGCAGCGTTGCAGGATTATGGCAGAGCGCTTGTCCTTGGTGAACAAACTTTTGGTAAGGGCACGGTTCAACAACATCGTGGATTAAGCCGTATTTACGATTACTATAAGAAACCAATTGGTTATATCACTTATACTATTCAAAAATTCTACCGCATTAATGGTGGCAGTACGCAAAATAAAGGGGTTACACCAGACATTTTGTTCCCAACACCTATTATTGCTGATGAATTTGGTGAAGTCGTTGCAGATAATACACTGCCATGGGACAGCATTCCCAAGGCCCGTTACAAGGTGTTAGGTGAGGTCAGTCCAACAAGTTTCAAACCATTGACTGACAAGCATTTGTCTAGAATCGCTAATGAGCAAGAATTTGTCTTTATGAATGAAGATATTGCACGTTATAAAGCCGACAAAGATAAGGTAAGTGTTAGTTTAGTGGAAAGTGTGAGAAAAGCAGAACGTGAAGATGGTGAAAAACGTTCGCTAACACGCGCTAATTTGCGTCGTAAAGCGCAGGGGTTAAAACCAGTGAAAACACTCGATGATTTGCCAAAGAAAGCACCAGCACTTGATCCATATCTGGATGAAGCGGCTAATGTAACCTTTGACTACATTGATTTGGGAAAAATAGCAAAACGTTAATTTGCTATTGCATAATAATAAAGGCCGCTTATAGCGGCCTTTTCACGTAGATAACTTAGTTAATCAACAACTGTTTGTCTTGCAAAGCTTGTTTAGTATTGATGGTTAGTTAATTGTGAGATTCTTTCTTTAACTAACTGAAATCAAACAGAGGTAGCCTATTGTGATAAAAGTAACATTGATGATATAACTTTTTTCATTTGCAGTTTTATACACATTCGTCATGTGTAAGTAGAGAATAACAATAATAATTGGATATTTATGAATTCACAGATCAAACAACCATCAATACTGGATGCACTTGCGCCCGTTATACTGATGGTCACCCTTTTAGGTGGAGCAGTATTTTATTTTGGCGATTCGTCATCGTCTGGCGCTAATCAAATTGCATTATTATTAAGCGCAGGGTTAGCCGCAATTATTGGCATAAAGAATGGCTTTAAATGGGATGATATCGAAGCGGGGATTATTAAAGGCATTAGTCTATCGATGACGGCCATTTTGATTTTGTTGGCCGTTGGTTCACTCATTGGTACATGGTTGTTATCGGGCACCGTACCAACCATGATTTATTATGGTTTACAAATCTTGTCACCATCATTTTTCTATGCGGCGACTTGTATTATCTGTGCGATAGTCGCTATTAGCATTGGTAGTAGTTGGACGGTTGCTGCAACTATTGGTGTGGCCTTAATGGGCGTTGCTGGTGGATTAGGTGTGTCATTACCTATTACCGCAGGTGCTATTATTTCTGGCGCTTATTTTGGCGATAAAATGTCCCCATTGTCAGATACTACAAACCTAGCACCAGCCGTTGCTGGTACTGACTTGTTCACGCATATTCGTCATATGGCATGGACATCTTTTCCAAGTTTTGTCTTCGCTTTAGTTGTTTTCATTATCTTAGGTCTGACAGAAACTAATAGTGCAGAAGCAACCCGTATTGCCCAATTAAGTGATGGCTTAGCCAGTAAATATACAATTGCTTGGTATCTGATTATTCCACTGCTTGTCACCTTGACATTAGCACTGAAAAAAGTGGCTGCCTTTCCAGCTGTTTTTATTGGCGCATTGGTTGGTGGTTTGTGGGCCGTACTATTTCAACAAGAATTAATTAGTGAATTAGCTGGCGATGGTTTAGATGGTTTTGGCGCTAATGTCACGGTAATTTGGACTGCAATGTTTGACGGTGTATCTGTTGATACAGGGGATGCAGCGCTTAATGACTTACTCTCTGGTGGTGGTATGTCATCAATGCTCACCACGATTTGGTTGATCATTACGGCGATGGTATTTGGTGCTGTAATGGAACACGTTGGTTTATTAAAGCGTGTTGTTGATTTAATCGTTGGCTTTGCACAATCTGCATCTTCATTAATTATTACAACCATTGTTACTGCATTCGGCAGTAACATGCTAACCGCAGACCAATATATTTCTGTCGTTATGCCTGGTCGAATGTTTAAAGATGAATATGAAAAACGCGGTTTAGCGCCAGAGAACCTATCTCGTGCCTTAGAAGATGGCGGTACAGTGACATCAGCACTAGTGCCATGGAATACCTGTGGTGCTTACATGCAATCTGTCCTACTTGTTAGTCCATTAGAGTATGCAGTGTTCTGTGTGTTTAACTGGGCAAGCCCAATTTTCGGTGTGATTTTTGCGCTGTTGGGCTTTAAAGTGAAAAAGCTGGTCTCTAAAGAAGAACCTCAATTTAACTAAGCATAAAATTTTGATATAAAAGCCTGAGTTTCTCAGGCTTTTTTTATGCCTAATAATTTTCAAGGGAAGGTTATGCCTCAAGATACAACACAATATTTAAAAGATTACACAACACCAGATTATTTAATTAGCGACATTGGACTCGAGTTTGAGCTTAATGAAACAGCGACTGTGGTAACGGCGACATCACAAGTCATTTGTCAACGCGCAGGTGAGCCACTAAAACTAGACGGTGAAGATATCGAGTTACTGTCGGTGAGTATTAATCAACATTCACTTGAAGCCGGAGAGTATACTCTCGGCGATGGCGTATTGATTATCGAAGATGTACCGGATGCGTTTGAATTAATCATTGTTACGCAAATAAACCCAAGTGAAAACACTAAACTTGAAGGGTTGTATCTCGCCGGCGATTCATTTTGCACCCAATGTGAAGCACAGGGCTTTAGACGAATAACCTACTATCTTGATCGCCCAGATGTGATGGCAACCTATACGACAAAAGTCATTGCAGATCGGGATAAATATCCATTTTTATTAAGTAACGGTAACAAAATTGATAGTGGTGAGCTCAACGGAAATCGCCACTTTGCCATTTGGCAAGATCCTCATAAAAAACCAGCGTATCTTTTCGCACTCGTCGCTGGCGATTTTGATTTATTGACTGGTGAATACCAAACTAAGTCAGGGCGTAATGTTGCCTTAGAGTTTTTTGTTGATAAAGGCAACAAACAGAAAGCGACTTATGCACTGGGTGCACTGCAGCGCTCGATGAAATGGGACGAAGATCGTTTTGGCCTAGAATATGACCTAGATATTTATATGGTTGTAGCCGTTGATTTCTTTAATATGGGGGCAATGGAGAATAAAGGGCTCAACGTCTTTAATAGTAAATATGTACTGGCAGATAAAGAAAGCGCGACGGATAAAGACTTCCATGGAATTGAATCCGTTATTGGTCACGAATACTTTCACAATTGGACAGGAAACCGAATTACCTGTCGCGATTGGTTCCAATTGAGTTTAAAAGAAGGATTGACTGTTTTTCGCGATCAGGAATTTAGTGCTGATTTAGGCTCTCGTGCGGTTAATCGTATTGATGCAGTTAAAATCATTCGCTCTCATCAATTTAGCGAAGATGCTAGCCCTATGGCGCATCCAATTCGCCCTGAGGCGGTGATGGAGATGAATAATTTTTACACGGTGACGGTGTACAACAAAGGCGCCGAAGTTATCCGAATGATTCATACACTACTTGGCGAAGATAGGTTTCAAGCAGGTATGCGTGAATACGTTTCTCAATTTGACGGCATGGCTGTCACTTGTGATGACTTTGTCAATGCAATGGCGACGGGATCTGGTGTCGATTTGACTCAGTTTAAACGTTGGTATCAGCAAAAGGGCACACCAACAGTTACATCGACACAAGTATATGATCCGATACACCGTCAATTGACGCTAACCTTAGTACAAGAATTTACGGGTGATACTACTAATGCACCTTTGCATATTCCTATTAATATTGAATTAATCAGCCAAACTGGCGAAATTTTGTCAGGTAAAAATAGTCCTCGAACATTAGAGCTAATTGATACCAAGCAGTCGTTTATTTTTGATGATATTGAACAAGGCTCTATTGCTGTATTGCTTGGTGACTTTTCAGCACCGATAAAGCTTAAAGGCGCTCAGACTTCTGATGATTTAGTGCATATTTTATCCTATAGTCGTAACGACTTTTCGCGATGGGATAGTGCACAGCAGTTATTGACGAATGTTATTCTAGACAACAGTAAACAAACTCAAATGAGTATTGATGCTCAGTTGCTCGAAGCGGTTAATATTGTGTTGAATGATAATGATAGTGACCCAGCGCTGATTGCACTGGCATTAGAACTTCCTGCGGACATGGCGCTGTTTGAACTTGAAACACCCATCAATGTTGATGGGCTGCTTAACGCTAAGAAATTTGTTAAACAACAAATAGCGCTACATTGTGCACAAGCATTGCAATTGCGCTATGAACATTGTGTCAAAGAACTCCTGTTGACTACATCAAATGCAAGCGCACTGCGATCGTTAAAAATGGTGTTGATGAGTTATTTATGTGCTCCAGCAACACCCGCAAGTACGGAATATATGGACGGTGAGATTTCACAGCAATTTGCTGATGCACAAGAAATGACTGAGTCCATTAATGCGTTGACTCTCGCTAGTCAATATCAATTACCTTGTTTCGAAACATTATCTGATGCATTTTCCAACCGATGGCACGACAATGGTTTAGTCATGGATAAATGGTTTATGACTATTGGCCAATGGCCGGCAAGCGATGTATTAAATCGAATGGCTGATGCGATGGGTAGACCGAGTTTTAGTTGGCAAAATCCGAATCGAGTGCGCAGTTTGATTGGTGCATTTGCGCAGGGCAATGCCAAACAATTTCATCAACTAGATGGCAGTGGTTATCGCTATTTAACGCAGCAATTAATCAAACTTAATGACATTAACCCACAAATAGCAGCACGTTTAATTACACCGTTACTGTCATGGCATAAGTTTGATAGCACGCGAAGTGCTCTGATGAAATCTGAGTTAACTACCTTGTCTAAGTTACCAACGCTGTCAAAAGATTTGCTCGAGAAAGTAACGTTAAGTTTGAGTCAATAAGAGCGGTAGTGCGATGAACAAATACTATTTTTCATTGAATCTCAGCTATGAACGTTTTTTGCCATTTTACCAAGGACAGGTTGATACTGTTCAAGTTATTGATGATGCTGGAAGGCGAATTGACATTCCTGCAAAGCACTTTAGACAATTCTTAACACGCGATGGAATTTTTGGAAGATTTGAGCTAATTACTCAGGTTGATGGAAAATTTATCACACTCAATAGAATTTATTAGAGTATTTACTTTAAACGGTAGTGCGAATTAGCAACATGGTAATTAAACAAGGGTGATTTATTTTACTCTTTTATTACAATGCCTTAACTAAAAAAATGCGGCGATTTCTCAGAAAATGGAGATCGCTGCATTTTTTTTTAAATGTCGGGTTAGGTTTTTTGCTCTATTTCTTAGAAAACTTTAGATAAATCAATCAAAACATCGGTTGCAGGGGGCGTTTATTTACTGTAAAAATTAGTGTTAGCTGATTATGTTAGTGAAAAAACTAACATAAATTAAAAATAACAATAATCCTAAATGGAAAGTGGAGAAAGCTACATGAACGTGTTTAAAAAATCCGTGCTAGCCGTCGGTATAGGTGCTGCAATGGCAGCGCTAACTGCACCCAGTGCGCAAGCAGTAACTTTCAACTGGGGCGATATCGAGGGTAGTTTTAACTCTACTTTCTCATATGGTAGCTCTTGGCGTGTTGAGAAACGCGATTTTGATAATCAAGTTGGTATCGTAAATAATCCGAACAACGGCTTGGATTGGTCTGGATACACCGCATTTGGAAATACCAAATATCTTCCTTCAGAATTATTTGCCCAAGACGGCTCGTATTCAAGTAATGGTGATTTGGCAAATTTAGCGTGGTCAAAAGGCGATGCATTTAGCCAAGTTGTTAAAGGCTTGCACGAGCTAGACTTACGTTATGAAAACTACGGCGTATTTATTCGCGGTATGTACTTTCATGATTTTGCGTTAGACGGCGATATTGATTACCAGCGTGAGTTACAAATTGATGGCCAAGATCGTGGTATCGATCTTTGTCGTGACAAGACGGCAGATGAGCGCTTTTGTTCGGACATTCGTCTATTAGATGCTTACTTCAGCGCAGATTGGGACTTTGGTGAAACACCTGTATCGTTCCGTATTGGTCAGCAAGTCATTAGCTGGGGTGAAAGTGCATTAATCTCACACGGTATTTCAACGATTAACGCCGTAGATTTGGGTCGATTACGTACCCCTGGCGCTGAACTAAAAGAAGCATTCATTCCTCAAGGTATGGCGTGGGTTTCTGCGGGTTTAACTGAAAACCTATCGATGGAAGCGTATTACCAATATGAATGGCAAGGTACGGTTGTCCCTGCTGCTGGTACTTATTTCGCGTCGAATGATTTTGTTGCCGGTGGTGGTAAATATAGTGCGATTCAATTGGGCTTCAACGGAAACCCTGATATCGATGGTGATTTCCTGATTTCAGAATTGAATAAACTCAGTGGTATGGTTGCGTCTGGTCAAGTCCCGGCCGAAACACTCGGCGAACTTATGTTGGCCTATCCAACGAAAGTAGCGATTAGAAGTAATGACATCAAGCCTGAAGATGGCGGTCAATACGGTGTTAAATTTGCGTATCAATTTGATGAAGCAGAACTTGCATTTTACTACATGAATTATCACAGCCGCCGCCCATTAATCTCGGGTCAAGCGTCTAACTTTACTGCAGCCGCTATTCAACATGATCTCGGTGTGCTGGGTGCCAATGCTGGTAACGTAGATTACGATACACTTGAAGAACTAGATACGTTTACTAAGGCAAAAATTGTATTTCCTGAAGACATTAAACTGTACGGTTTAAGCTTTAACACGGTATTAGGCGAAACATCCTTTGCTGGTGAAGTTTCTCACCGCCAAGATGAAGCGCTTCAAATTGATGATGTAGAGTTATTGTTTGCTGCGATGCCTCAACAATTAGCAAACGCTGGTTTACGTCCTGATTTGGATGGAATTTCACAAATGGAAGGTCTAACCTATCCATTTAAAGAAGGCGATACGGTACCACCTGGCGCGCTTGCCAACGGTTACGTATTAGTTGACACAACGCAAGCACAGTTCAATCTGGCACATTTATTTGGTCCAACATTAGGGGCAGATAATCTAACATTGTTCGGTGAATTTGGTGCTGTGTGGATCCATGATATGCCTGATCAAGACGTGCTACGTCTAAATGGTCCTAATACGGCGCGTTCTGGTGGTAACCCAGATATGCCAGGCGTTATCCAATTAATTCATAATGGTCCAGAAACGAATCCATTCCCAACAGACTTTGCATGGGGTTATCGTTTAGTAGCAAAAACTGACCATAACAACGTATTTGACGGTGTTAACGCGTCAGTTAAATTGGTGTTCTCACATGACGTGAAAGGTATTACACCTGACCCAATTTTCTTATTCACTGAAGGCTCGAAATCAATGGCCGCTTCTGTAGATTTTGAATATCAAAATCGTTGGACAGCGTCGTTTGGTTATAATTCTTTCTGGGGTGGTAAAGGCACCATCAATACCATGGAAGATAAAGACTTCGTATCATTTAGCATTAAATATTCAATCTAACGGGTGCACAATAATATGAAAAAATTAACCCTTATTACAGCCATGACTCTTGCTCTTAGCGCACAAGCTAACGCGGCAGTGACTAGCGAAGAAGCGGCGAAACTTAAAAAAGAACTAACCCCTGTAGGCGCGACACGTGCTGGAAACGCAGATGGTTCAATTCCTGCTTGGACTGGTGGTATTACTAAACCAGTGGCTGGCTACTCAAAAGGTGATCACCACCCTGATCCATTTGCGGCGGACAAAGTTTCCTTTACGATTACTGCATCTAATTTGGACCAGTACAAAGACAACTTAACGCCGGGTCAAGTTAAACTTTTTGAAACGTACCCTGATACATTCAAAATGCATGTTTACCCTACACGCCGTAGTGCGTCAATGCCGCAAAGCGTTTATGATGCAATCGCTGATAATGCGACTAAAGCTGAGTTAATTCTTGGTGGTAACGGTATTAGCAATGCTGTACTTGGTGTTCCATTTCCAATTCCTACGACGGGTTTAGAAGTGATCTGGAATCACATTACTCGTTACCGTGGTGAAAAAGCAGAAATTGTGTCGTCTCAAGTAGCACCGACAGCGTCTGGTGATTTCACTATGATGGAAATGAAAAACAGTATTTTGTTTAAGTATACTGAGCCGGGCATGACGGCTGAAAAGCTTGCAGACGACAACATTGTGTTTAAGTTTAAGCAAGTTACTACTCAACCTGCACGTTTAGCGGGTACAGCGCTATTAGTGCACGAAACGCTTAACCAAGACAGTGAACCACGTAAAGCATGGACGTATAACACGGGTCAACGTCGTGTTCGTTTGGCACCAAATATTGCGTTTGACACGCCAGGAACAGCGACAGATGGACTGCGTACTACCGATGATTTCGATATGTACAACGGTTCTCCGTCACGTTATAACTGGAAATTGATCGGTAAGAAAGAAATTTATATTCCGTATAATTCGTACAAATTGCACGCAAAAGGGTTAGATTATGATGATTTAATCAAGCCTGGTCACATTAACCAAGATTACGTTCGATATGAAAAACATCGCGTTTGGCAAGTTGAAGCGACATTAAAAGAAGGTATGCGTCATACTTATAAGAAACGTGTATTCTTTATCGATGAAGATAACTGGCAGGTATCAGTAGCAGATATTTATGATAACCGTGATGAGTTGTATCGCGTAGCAATGGCGCATGAGCTAAACTACTACGAGTTACCTGCATCTTGGTCGACGTTAGATGTTTACTACGATTTACAAGCTCGTCGTTATTTAGCGCAAGGCTTAGATAATCACAGCAAAATGTATAATTTTGATGCGAAGCTATCTGATAAGAAATTTACTAAATCGGCGCTGCGCCGAGCTGGTCGATAAATTGTCGGGTTTCGCAATTAAAAGATAAGAGTTAAGCCGGCTATATGCCGGCTTTAGTTTTTATTGAGGATAGAGAAGTTGTTTAAAACAAAAAAACTAATATTGACAGTTGTATTAGCAGGTCTGACAAGTACATGGTCACTTGTTAGTTCAGCCCAGGAAGTATCAGAAATTAAACAGGTGTTTACATCTCAACCAGCGATGTTAGCAAAGAATGCGCCCGTTATGGCTATTGCTAGTAATGGTCAAGAGATGGTCGCGGTCGGTGAACGTGGTCATGTCTTAACCAATAATGGTGTCGACGATTGGTCACAAGTGATCATTGACACTGATGTACTGTTAACTGATGTTGAATTTTATGGCGATAAGTCTGGATGGAGTGTTGGACACGACGCGACGATATTACATACCACAGACGGTGGCAGTTCTTGGCAAATCCAGCAACAAATTCCAGAACTTGATAGGCCGCTATTAGATGTGAATTTTGTGAGTTCAACACAGGGGTTTGCCGTCGGCGCTTATGGCATGTTTTATAGTACGATTGATGGCGGTAAAACGTGGTCAAAGCAATTTTTAGAAAGCCTTTTACCGGAAGATGATGTTGAGTATTTAGCGGAAGTTAAAGCAGAAAGTGAAGAGGATTATCAATTTGAAATCGCGTCTATTCTGCCACATTTTAATAAAATAGTGGCTTTAAAGAACCAAGGATTGATGTTGGTTGGTGAGCTTGGACTCATTGCATTTTCGAATGACTTAGGAAAAAGCTGGCAGCGAATTGATAATGTGTATGAAGGTTCTTTTTTTACCGGATTACAGTTAACGTCAGGTGCGATTCTCGTCGGCGGATTACGAGGCAATATGTTTCGTTCATTTGACAATGGCGTTAATTGGTCGCGAGTTGACCTTGGAAATAGCAACAGTGTTAATGACATTTATCAGTTGAGAAACGGTGATGTGTTAGTGGCGCAAAATAACGGTACATTATTAATCTCGACGGATGATGGACTCAGTTTTACCCAGCATAGTGTTCGTAAAGGACAGGACTTGATGGATATTCATCAATTTCACGACCAAGTTTGGTTAGCTGGTAGTAAAGGTTTAAAGGTAATGAAGGGTGTGAAGTAGGTTAACATGAATAAACTGGTGTTTTTTGTAGAACAATTTATCTTTCGCCACCGCCGATTTGTGGTTGCGTTTTTCACTCTGGTTACGTTATTTCTCTTGTATCAAGCGTCGCAGCTCAAAATGGACGCTGCATTTACCAAGAATATTCCGCTTAATCACGAATATATGCAGACCTATACTAAGCATGCTAAAGATTTTGGTGGTGCCAACAGTATTATGGTCGCAGTGCGCGCTAAGGACGGCAATGTTTTTACGGAGTCATTCTTTAACGATTTAAAACAAGTTCATGATCAACTTTACTTTATTCCTGGTATTGATCGTACAACGGTTAAATCACTTTATTCACCATCAACACGGTTCACCGAAGTCGTTGAAGACGGCTTTGCGGGCGGGCCTGTCATTCCTGCTGATTTCGTTGCCGATGCACGCGGCTTAGACATTGTAAAAGGTAATGTTGAGAAAGCTGGAATAGTTGGCCGCCTTGTCGCTAATGATTATTCGTCGGCTATGGTGTCAGCTAAATTACTTGATTTTAATCCCGAAACAGGGGAAAAGCTGGAAACTTTAGCGTTTGCTGAACAGTTAGAAAATGATTTACGTGGAAAACTGTTAAACGATAATATTGATATTCACATTATTGGCTTTGCTAAGATGGCGGGCGATGTTGCAGATGGCGCTAAAGGTGTCGTGTTGTTCTTTATCGTTGCAATTATGATAACCGCGATCATGGTGTATTTATTTTCCCGTTGTTGGATATTAACGGCCTTACCGCTATTGTGTTCACTGATTGCTGTGGTTTGGCAAATGGGCCTATTGACCTTATTGGGTTTTGGTTTAGATCCTATGTCTATCTTGGTTCCTTTCCTCGTTTTTGCGGTTGGGGTGAGTCACAGTGTCCAAGTCGTCAACGGCGTTAAAAAGAAAATGTTAACGGGACTTGGTTCAAAAGAAGCAGCAGCAGCGACGTGTTGTGCGTTGTTGATTCCTGGTGGCGTAGCATTGTTATCTGACACCATAGGTTTTATCACGTTACTTTCAATTGATATTGGTATTATTCGTGAGTTGGCTATTTCTGCGAGCTTAGGGGTAGGCGTTATTATCCTGACCAACCTGGTGTTGTTACCAGTGTTGATTTCTTATCGAGACGTAAAAATCAATAAACGCGATAACGAACCAAATGCCTTGCTTGAAAAAGTTTGGGCGGTGTTAGCAGCGTTTGCATCTCGCAAAGCTGCTATCGTTGTGGTGTCGATAACGGCAATACTATTTGTTGCAGGCCATTTTCAAGCCCAAAAAATGAAAGTCGGCGATCTTGAAGCTGGTGCGGCAGCTTTGCATCAATGGTCTCGCTATAATCAAGATACGGCATTAATCACTGAACGTTTTTCAATTACTACCGATGTGATGTCAATAATCGTTGAAGGTCAGGCTGACTCGTGCACCGATTACACTACGCTAGCAACGATGGACAAATTTCAATGGCAAATGGAAAATGTTGAGGGCGTTCAGTCAACGATAAGCTTAGCCAGTGTCGTGAAAACTGTTAATGGTGGCTTCAATGAAGGTAACCCGAAATGGCGCACACTTTCACGCACCCAAGCAACGTTAGTTCAGTCAATTTCTCAAGTCCCAACAACTACTGGTCTGTTAAACGCTAAATGCGACACCATGCAAATATTGTTGTTCTTAGAGGATCACAAGGCCAATACTATTGAGCGGGTTGTGGATGAAGCCAAGCTACAAGCATCTTTATTGGATACCGATAATTTGAAGTTTAAATTGGCATCTGGCCCAGTGGGGGTCATGGCTGCAACCAACGAAGCCGTTGAAGCCGCGCAAACACCGATGATGATTTATGTATACGGTGCTGTTATTGCTTTGTGTTTGATTAGTTTCAGATCAGTACGTGCAACGATATCTGTTGTATTACCACTGTTTGTTGTGTCGACGCTTGCGCAAGCACTAATGACCTTCCTTAATATTGGCCTGACAGTGTCGACATTGCCGGTTATTGCACTAGGCGTTGGCATTGGTGTTGATTACGGTATTTATATACTGGCGACGATGAATCAAGGCCTTAGCCAAGGATTGACAGTGCAACAGTCTTACATGATGGCACTGAGAGAGCGCGGTACAGCAGTGATTTTTACAGGCGTGACGCTTGCTATCGGCGTGAGCACATGGTTCTTCTCTGATTTGAAGTTCCAAATGGATATGGGAATTTTATTAACTTTCATGTTTTTAGTGAATATGCTGGGTGCAATTATCGTTTTACCCGCTTTAGCTAATTTATTGTGGTTCAAGCAAGGTAAATGAGCTGTTAAAAATTCGTAATTAGTCGTTAAAAAAAGGCCATTTATTGGTCTTTTTTTTTGTCTTTTGCATAACCATTCACTCATTGTGCTTGAAATTGTCTAGCCCTTGAATTAACTGGTGTTACGAGTTGTTTTTTATGAAAAAATTACTCGAAATTTAGAGTCTTTAATAATAGACTAGCTTAACTAAAATAAAAATATATGGATCGAGGCAGGATGCTTGGTCTGAAGTCCAGAGCTTAGAACAATAACTAACCAGTTGATTAAAGGAATCGAGACTATGGCATTAAAAGATGCAAATTCCTCTGTACTATTGGAAAACGTGGCACGCATGATCGACGACAACGTGGGTGAAGAATTGGCCCCCCTTGTTAAATCATTTACAAAAATCATTTATGGCGATATCTCGGAAGATGATATTGCTGTTCGCAGTGATAGTGACCTATATGGTGCTGCATTGAGTTTATGGGGGTCGTTAAACGAACGTAAGCCCTATGACCAAGTAGTCAAGGTTTATAACCCAATTCTTTCTCGTCATGGCTGGCAGCCAACGAAAACCATTGTAGAAATTGTGCATGCAGATATGCCGTTCTTAGTGGACTCTGTCAACATGGCTCTTAAACGCCTGAATATTAATAGTCATTTATCACTTCATTACCCAATCAGTGTTTCTCGTGATGATCAAGGTAATGTTAATGCACTGGCGAGTTTAAAGAACAAAAAAGAACAAACGGAAGATATTACAATTTTCTTATTGGAAATTGACCGTTTGGAATCAGAAGAAGTATTGGCCCAGGTTCAACAAGAACTAGTTAATGTCCTTGAAGAAGTGACTTTATCAGTTCAAGACTGGAAGCCAATGCGCGGTAAGTTAAAAGATGTAATCGATGGGTTAGCAAAAGCGCCATTTCCAGGCCCTAAACGTGAACTTGAAGAAACATTAAATTTCTTACAATGGATTTACGAAGGTAATTTCACGTTATTAGGTTATCGCTCATATTCGCTTAACGCGGTTGAAGGTGATATCGAACTGGTTGCCGAATCAAGCACAAGCCTTGGCATGATGCTTAACTCACAAGAGAGCAAACCAAAGCTGTTATCAAGTTTAACCTTTGGCGCACAACGAGAAGCAACCTCTGATAAATTAATGTTACTGACGAAAAGTAATACTATTTGTCGTGTTCACCGTCCAACAAAGACTGATTACATTGGTATTAAGCGCTTTGATAACGCTGGGCGTGTTGTTGGTGAAGATCGCTTTATTGGTCTATACGGTTCAAGCATCTATAACAACAGTGTATTCCAGATCCCATATCTTGGAGACAAGCTTCAACGCATTACTGAATCGTCTAACTACAGCAAAGGTAGTCATGACTTTAAAGCAATGCAGCACTTCTTAGAGACTTACCCACGTGATGAACTCATTCAAGCAACTGAAGCTGAGTTATTAGCGACTTGTGTGTCAGTACTTAAATTAGAAGAACGTGATTGCGTTAAATTAGTGGTTCGTGAAGATAGTTTTGGCCGCTTCTATTCTTGTGTTGTTTATATGGCAAGAGAGCGCTACAACACGGCACTGCGTAAGAAAACACAAGAAGTATTAGCACGTCACTTTGAATCTGAAGAGGAAGTGGCGTTTACGACATTCTTCTCTGAATCTAATCTGGCGCGTACTCATTATATTGTGCAGTTAAAACCAAACCACAAACCGGAAATTAGCGTGAAAGCCATCGAAAACGATTTAATTGAAGCCGCTCGCTCATGGGAAGATAAACTAGAGAATGCGTTAGTAGCGCATCACGGTGAATCTATTGCGAAAGCACTTAGTAATAAATACAACAAAGCCTTTAGTCAAAGCTATAAGACCGATGTATTGCCAGGCGTTGCTGTTGTCGATATTGCGACTCTTGAAACATTAAATGATGATCATAACTTAGGGATGATTTTCTATCGTCCACAAGAGATGAAAAAAGGCAGCAAACAAGTTCGACTAAAACTATTTAGTCTAGATGAGCCTCTGCATTTGTCTGATGTGTTACCAATGCTCGAAAACTTTGGGTTAAGAATTGTTGGTGAGCGTCCATATGAGCTAATTTTAGAAGGCGGTCACTCAGCTTGGGTGCTAGATTTCCAAATGCTGCATACTGGTGACAATAACTTCGACATTAATGAAGTACAAAACATCTTCCAAAACGCATTTGCCCAAGTATGGTCAGGTGAATTAGAAGACGATGGCTTCAACAAATTATTGCTGGCGACTAATTTAACAGGTCGTAAGATTACTATTCTTCGTGCTTACGCTAAATACATGCGTCAAATTGGTAGTACTTTCAACCAAAGTTATATCGAAGAGACGATGGGGCGTTATCCAGAGATCGCTAAGTTAATTATTGAATTATTCACGCTTAAATTTGACCCAAGTGCGAAGTTTAGTGAAAAGAAATTAAAGAAAATTCAAGACGATATTATCGATCGTTTAGACTTAGTTGCTAACCTAGATGATGACCGTATTATTCGTCGTTACTTAGACATGGTACTAGCGACCATTCGTACTAACTTCTTCCAGCCAAATGAAGATGGTTCGACGAAATCTTACATGTCATTTAAAGTTCGTCCTGAAATGATTCCTGAAATTCCATTGCCGTTACCGAAGTTTGAAATCTTTGTGTATTCACCACGTGTTGAAGGTGTTCATTTACGTGGTGGTAAAGTGGCACGTGGAGGTTTGCGTTGGTCAGATCGTCGTGAAGATTTCCGTACTGAGGTTTTAGGCTTAGTTAAAGCACAGCAAGTTAAAAACACCGTTATCGTTCCTGTCGGTGCGAAAGGTGGTTTCGTTTGTAAAAAACTACCGACAACTGGTGGTCGTGAGGCATTCTTTACTGAAGGCCAAGAATGTTACAAGATTTTCATTCGAGCGTTATTAGATATTACTGATAACATTGTTGATGGTGATCTTATTCCACCAAAATCTGTGGTTCGTCATGATGAAGATGATCCGTACCTAGTTGTTGCTGCCGATAAAGGTACAGCGACATTCTCAGATATCGCTAATGGCATTTCTGAAGAATACAACTTCTGGATGGGTGATGCATTCGCGTCTGGTGGTAGTGTTGGTTATGACCATAAGAAAATGGGGATTACGGCACGTGGTGGCTGGGAATCAGTTAAGCGTCACTTCCGTGAGATCGGCATTGATTGTCAAAACACAGACTTTACTTGTATCGCTGTTGGCGACATGGCGGGCGATGTATTTGGTAATGGTATGCTGTTATCAAAACACACGTGTTTGCAAGTTGCATTCAACCACATGCATATCTTTATTGATCCAACGCCTGATGCAGCGAAAAGCTGGGTAGAGCGTGATCGTTTATTTAACTTACCACGCTCATCGTGGGACGATTACAATACTGATTTAATTTCAAAAGGCGGCGGTATTTTCTCTCGCAGCGCTAAATCAATTAGCTTAACGCCGGAAATTAAGAAGATGTTGGGTATTAAGAAAGCTAGCCTAACACCAAATGAGTTAATTAAGGCCGTGTTACGCATGGACGTTGATTTATTCTGGAATGGCGGCATCGGTACGTATCTAAAAGGCTCTGGCGAAAGTCACGCGGATGTTGGTGACCGTGCCAATGACGCACTGCGCATCAATGGCAGTGAAATGAAAGCTAAAATTATTGGTGAGGGTGGCAACTTAGGTTGTACTCAACTAGGTCGTATTGAATATTGTGCTGCTGGCGGCCGAATGAATACCGACTTTATCGATAACGTTGGTGGCGTAGATTGTTCAGACAACGAAGTAAACATTAAAATCTTACTAAATAGTCTCGTTGCCCATGGTGATTTGACGGTTAAACAGCGTAACGAATTACTGTACTCAATGACCGACGAAGTGGGTGAGATTGTAATTGATAACCACAACCGTCAAACCCAGTCGCTTTCAATTAGTAGCTATGGCGGAGCGAACATGCTTAAAGAGCAAATTCGCTTTATGCATGGCTTGGAAAAATCTGGTAGTTTAGATCGCGCTTTAGAGTTTTTACCGACGGATGAAGAATTAGCTGAGCGCCAAGCAGATGGTCGAGGTTTTACACGTCCAGAACTCGCGGTGCTACTAGCATACGGTAAAATGGTATTGAAAGAGCAGTTGGTGATTGATGAAATCACAGACAACAGCTTCCATTCGCGACTATTACCAGCAGCCTTCCCGAAAGTATTGCAAGAACGCTACGCTCAGGATATGGAAAATCATCCATTGCGCCGTGAGATCATTGCCACGCAACTAGCCAATAAGTTAGTTGATGATATGGGACTGAATTTTGTTCATCGTATGACTGATGAAACAGGTGCTACTGTCGATGAGATTGCGCACTGTTATACTATCGCATCAGAAGTCTTTGGTTTACGTCATCTATTTGAATCTGTGGATGCTTTGAACAATAAACTTGATGCGAAAATTCAGACTAAATTGTTGTCAGAAACTCGTCGCAGTATTCGTCGTGTAACACGTTGGTTCTTACGAAATCGTGATACGTCGATGAGTATCGAGCAAACTATTGAATTCTACAAACCTAAGTTTGATGTGATTAATAGCAACATGTTTGATTTGTTAGTTGAGAGCGATGCGAAACATATCAAGGCACAGATTGATGTGATGATTAACGATGGGGTGCCAAAGGCAATTAGTGAAGCGGTATGTAAAGCATCTACTATGTTTTCTGCGATGGATGTTGCTCAAGTTGCACAAGAAACTGAGATGGACCTATGCTTAGTGGCTCAAACCTACTTTAAATTAGGTGATGAAGTTGAACTACATTGGTTCTTAGACCAAATTTCTGCACAACCTGTTGCAAACCACTGGCAAGCACTTGCTCGTGCATCATTTAGAGAAGAGCTTGATTGGCAACAACGGGCTTTAACAGCCACTGTATTAAAGGGGTGTACAAATACGCAAGCTGGTTGTGATGACATTGTTGCTAAATGGGTGAATGACAACGATAAGTTATTAAGTCGTTGGGTTCATTTATTAGCAGACTTTAAAGCGAGTAAAACTCATGAATTTGCCAAATTCTCTGTCGCATTACGAGAGTTAAATTTATTGAGCCATAATGCAACTTTAGCGCTATAATATAGCGCAATTTTTAAGAGCCCGGTCAATACCGGGCTTTTTTATGCTATTTATCAACGAAGGGTTGATAGGTATAAGTTTTACGAAATTTATCCTTATCATTCTTTTTATTTTGGAGATCCGATGTTTTTTTCATTGTCGCAAAAACTAATGTTTCAACTTGATCCTGAGCGTGCTCATGAAATGGCGATCTCATTTTTAAAGCATTCAGCCAATACGCCATTAGCCTGTGCTTATACGCAAAGCCTACAAAATAAACCCGTCAATGTTATGGGGATAGACTTTAAGAATCCAATTGGTTTAGCGGCTGGCCTTGATAAAAATGGTGAATGTGTTGACGCATTCGATAAGATGGGATTTGGTTTTGTTGAAGTTGGAACTGTGACGCCACGTGCTCAGGATGGTAATGAAAAACCACGGATTTTCCGTTTAAAAGAACAACAAGCCATCATTAATCGTATGGGATTTAACAATCACGGCGTCGATTATTTAGTGAATAATGTTGAAAACCGTCAGTCAAATGGCGTGCTTGGTATTAATATTGGTAAAAACTTCGATACGCCAGTTGAAAATGGCAAAGACGATTATCTCATTTGTATGGATAAAGTGTATCAACATGCATCATATATTACAGTGAATATTTCATCGCCAAATACACCAGGACTGCGCAGTTTACAGTACGGTGAAGCACTAGATGATTTACTAAAGTCATTAAAAGAGCGCCAAGCTAAACTCGCTCAGCAACATGGTAAACAAGTCCCTTTATTATTAAAAATAGCACCTGACTTGAGTCATGAAGAAGTGATACAAATTGCCGATAGTTTAGTGCGTCATAAAGTTGATGGCGTAATCGCTACCAATACAACGTTGTCACGTGAAGGGGTAGAAAGTTCAACTTATGCTAATGAGGCAGGGGGCTTAAGTGGCCGTCCTGTTGCTCAAAAATCGACTGAAGTTGTAAAACTGCTTAATCAAGAGATAAATGGTCAGTTACCTATTATTGGTGTAGGTGGGATCGATTCAGCTGCATCAGGTGCCGAAAAATTTGACGCTGGTGCATCATTGATCCAAGTTTATAGTGGTTTTATCTATCAAGGTCCTCAATTAATCAAAGACTTGGTAAATGCCCGTTAAACATTGATGTTTATGCGATCTAGATAAGGATCCCGATCGCCATGCGGGATCCTTTACGTGATCGCTAAGTTTATGTATTTTAATGTAAAAAAATTAACCAAAGTCGTTGATTTTTGATATTATAGCGACTAACTTATCTGTGTCGTCAATTTAATCAAGACAATTAGTAATAGGGTCTCTGGTGCTTATTAAACCGAATAAAGACTGGAAATGGAATTTTTGTCATAACCAAAATAGACTTACTCTGGAAATGGGTGAGGGCATGATATTTGTGTCGGCGTTTTCAAAACGTCATTTGGTTAATGATGCTTTTAATAATGAGTACTTGTCGATTGAGCAGGGTGAAGATTTTACGCTGTTCTTTGAAAAGCTCGACGCACAGTTACCTGTCCCCTCTGATTTTATCTATCAAATAACATTGAATTGCCTTGTCGCTAAGAATTTTTATAAACCGTTGATGCCTAAGAGTTGGTTCTTTGCCACTGCTCCCGCGTTATCAAGCGCATTACTAGGTAATGTTGTTAAGTTACAATCGGCCACCGAATGTCGCCATTATGTGGTGGTAGAAAGTAATACTAATGCCTCAACGTTGTTACTTATTGAGAAATCTCATGTGCTAAATGATGTAAAATCGATGGCTCAGTTTGAATTAATTAAAGTAATGAACGACCGACTTATCCCAGTTAAATTTGAATCTGCAGAAAGAGTTAGCGCTGCGTAGTTGAATTACAGCCCTAACGGATTAATCTAACTATCCTTTTTCTTTTATTTTTGATTGTATAACTTTATACTCAAGCAAATTATTACATTACTTGGGGCAGGGATATGCTTTTTCACACCAATACAACAATCTCATTAATTATTTCGTCGATTGCAGCCACTAACACGACATCCACAATCGAAAATGAACTTTTGATTGAAGAAATTAAACGTGGTGCACCAATCGAACGCGTTGACCCTAAATATCCAATTCAAGCTGCCAGAACAGGCCAAGAGGGTTGGGTAATTGTCAGTTATGTTATTGGCAAAGACGGTAAAGTGAACTCGGCAATTGTCGAAGAGTCTTCTAATAAATCGATGTTTAATAAGTCTACATTAAATGCTGTTAACAGTTGGAAATTTGAACCGACCACCGTTAATGGCAAAGCCGTTGAGCAGTGTAAAAACAGCGTTCGGATTGATTATAAGCTGACTAATGCAGAAAATGGAGCACGACGTAAATTTGTGAGTCAGTATAAAAGGATTTTGACTATGATTGATGAAAAGTCTTTCGAAGATGCTGATAATGCAATCAATAAGCTTAAAAAACGAGGCGCTTGGAATTTATATGAAGACGCTTGGTTGAGTAGCCTTGAAGTCCAATATTACAACAAGAAAGGCGACGAGTTGGGAGAAATGGAAGTATTAAATCGTTTAAGTTATGGTAACGATAATTACTTGGATCTCAATACAACGCTTAATCATATGATTCGTTTATTTAAGTTGAACCTAAAAAATAAATTGTATGTTGACGCATTAAGGTTAGCTAAACTAATTGAAAAAACCGACACTAAATCCGTTGTATATCCTTCGATGATAAAAACAGTCGGTCAAATTGAAACGTTTATTGATACTGGTGGACATTACAGTGTCCAAGGAACGATTAAAGACGGAGTGTGGCGTTATGATATTGCACGAGGTTCATTTGCGTTTGATGGCGTTACAGACCATTTACGTAAATTAGACATTCGTTGTGACAATAAATTTGTATCTTATCGGATCAAAGAACAATCTACATGGACGATACCAAAATCATATGGTGAATGTGCACTCTATGTTTACGGTGAGGAAAATACGATTGTAAATCTAATCGAAGTGAAAAACTCATAATAAAAAGGGCGCTAAATGCGTAATGTCAGTCAGTTAAGCTGACTGGCATTTTTGTTTTTATTGTGAGGGTACTTTGAAGGTTTGGGCTTCACCCATCTTCGATAGTTCCTGTCTGAGCACCTGTCAGGCAATTTAAAGTAGCGCATTTGTTCAAGTAAGAATTCGTAATGTTTAGGTATGTTTCCTGGAGAAGTTAATGGGAGCGTCGCAAAAAATTGCGTGACGGCCATAGAACAGCTTGCAAAGCTTAATTGGCTGGGCAATACACTATCGAGCCGAGCGGCCGCTGCCGTCATGGCCTGTCTGATGAGATTATACGCTAATAAAATTCCCCATAACTCTTGCTCTATCATATCTGGGCGCTTGCTTCTTAATGTATATTTACTATCCAGCAGCGTTTGTTTCATCTCTCTAAAACCGAGTTCTATTTCCCATCGATAACAATACAGCTCTACCATTTCTTCACTTGGAAAGCGCATTGGGTCGACCATCGACGTCAACATCCTATACTCTTTCCCTTTGATGACTTTGCTCACTAACCTCGCTTCTAGTGTTTTTGGTAACTCAGCAAATTTCTTACGTGATTGCGGTGTTGTCTTCAGTCGGATTTTAAAATCATGCTTACTAATACGTTGAATTATTTCATACTGTAGGTCTTTTCTAGCAGGTATCATCCAGTGCCTATGTTCACCTGCTTGATGCCAGCGATTTAATAGCCCTAACGAGTAGTATCCTTTATCAAATATCGTTAAAGAGCTGTCAGGCGTTCGCTCAATTAGTTGCTCTGCTAGCATCATTTCGTTAGTTCGGTAATCTGAAAAGGCGCTATTGATTAATTGATGGCTAGTCACTTCCATGTGATAAACCATACGGATTTTAGGGAAGATATTGTCACTATGACCGTTGTTTTGAGCTTTAAATGTATCGTGATTCTCTGGTGTATCAGCTGTTCGCCATACAACCCCATCAACAGCCAATAGGTTTAAGCCAGCCCACGTTTCAAACTTATTGGCTTGATAGCTTTGCGTAGCCATCGCCAAGAATACTTGCTTCACGGCCTCTGAGCCCAGGCGTTGTCTGGCCTGAACTAATGCACTTGGTGCCACTAATGGCTTTTTCCCAGGCAACATAATATCCATTTGGGTAGCGATATCCCATACTGAGCGCTGTCTAAATAAGCTCATCCCTACAATAGACCAAAGAACAGTTTCTAAGGGTAATCGGCGCTTTCGGATAGTTGCAACTCCTGCCTGTTGAAAACCTTGTTCGATTAACTGTGGGGAGAGTATTTCAGCAAACTTCTCAAATGAATGGAATGTATTACAAGCGGCGAGTGTGGTTGTAAGCTCTGATTCTAGGCGCATAAAAAAATCCATAACCAAATAAATGATTATGGATTTTTGTACGATCCAATCGATCGGTCAACCGATCGATTGCTTAACTGATCGGCATTACGCTAAATGCGCCCTTTTTGGTTGAGAGAGTGTAAATTGGTATCGACTAGAATTTGTAGTCGAAGTTATAACGCATACCAACCATTACTTGGTCGTTATCTTCACGCTCTTTGAAGTTATTGTTCTGGTATTCAATAAACGTGTAGAAATCGCTGCTTGCGTGCCATTCTAAGGTTGTATTAATGCGCGTTACTTCAGCGGTGTCAAATGCAGATAAATCATCAGCGTAGTTTGATAGGCCTAGTTTGAACTTGTAGCTATCACTAATTTGAAATGCACCAACAACATCAATAGTACTTCTGTCTTGACCATTACCGCCACGATCGATGTCCTGATAAGATGCAGCGATGTAGTGGTCACCGATATTTTTTGAGGCTGATAAACCAAGGGTGTTTTCATCAGTACCAGCAAAGTCACGTGTTAGGTAAGCAGCGCCTAAAGTAAAACCGTCACCTTTGTATTTTAAGCCAGCATTCACTAAGTCACTGCCTTCATTATCAGTATCTTTATTAAACTGACCAGCGACACTGAATGAAAGGTTACCAAAGTCTTTGCCGTAAGACACTAATTGCTGTTGACGGAACGGGCTAGCGTCGTCATAAGCAAGTGGCGTGCTTGCACGGTTAAAGATATCTACAGGATCAGCAATGATGTTGTATTGCATTGTTGCTTGTTTACCAATTGCAATGCGGCCAAAATCACCTTTAATACCTACGTAGGCCTTACGTGCCTCACCGAAATCACCGTTAAGTTGAATGTTAACTTTGAATTCGCCTTTTGCAAAGGCGGTCATACCATTACCTAAGTCACGTGATGTTGCGAAACCAACACGAGACAGTGCATCACCAACATCCCAAGAATCTTCAGAATCACTGCTTGTAACTCCGAAAGTAGGGCGTAGTGTGCCGTAAACATTAAAGCTAGTTTTTGAATCAGATTTTTTCTCAGTGCCTTCTAACGCTGCAATACGCTTTGAAATTACTTCGAGTTGCTTTTCTAATTGTGCTTTACTTACATTATCATCAGCAGATGCTTGAAAGACGGGCATTGCGATAACTAAAGGAAGTAATGCAGTTTTTAGTTTTACGTTTTTCATTGTGTTTCCTTATTACTATCAAAATTGTTGCTACAACATGTAGCGATTTTGTGGTTAACCAAGGGTAACCACGTTTAAAGATTAATCTTGTTGATACACGTCAATTGGTGGGCAGCTACAAATGAGGTTGCGATCGCCATAAACGTTATCAATTCGATTGGTGGTAGGCCAAAACTTGGTGGTTTTAGCGATGTTATTTGGGAAACAGGCGATTTCTCGGCTATAACTTCGTTCCCATAGTGGAGCAGATAAATCACTCATAGTGTGTGGTGCATGCACCAACGGATTGTCTTGTAGTGTCCATTGGCCAGACGCTACATTGGCAATTTCTTTGCGGATTGCGATCATCGCGTTAATGAATTTATCGAGTTCTTCGAGAGATTCACTCTCCGTCGGCTCTATCATTAAGGTACCAGCAACAGGGAATGACATCGTTGGTGCATGGAACCCATAGTCCATCAAGCGTTTTGCAACGTCTTCTTCGCTGATACCGCTGCTTTCTTTTAAGTCACGTAAATCGATAATACATTCATGTGCTACTCGACCATTATTTCCGCGATAAAGAACGGGATAATGAGCACTGAGCTTTTCTGTAATGTAGTTAGCATTTAAGATGGCAAGTTCGGTTGCTTGTGTTAGGCCTTTGTCTCCCATTAAGGCGATATAAGCCCATGAGATAGGTAATATCGACGCACTACCAAGGTCTGTTGCTGATACTGCACCATCAGTTTGATGCACACTGTGCCCTGGTAAGAATGGGGCAAGGTGCGATTTAACCCCTATTGGACCCATGCCCGGTCCGCCGCCACCGTGAGGAATACAGAACGTTTTATGTAGATTAAGATGGGATACATCAGAGCCAATAAACCCTGGTGACGTTAATCCAACTTGTGCGTTCATGTTGGCGCCGTCCATGTAAACTTGACCGCCCGCTTCATGGACACGCTCACAAATTTCTACAATGCCATCTTCATAAACACCGTGCGTTGACGGGTAGGTGATCATGATACAAGACAGTTGTTCTCGATGTACCTCAATTTTATCTTTTAAATCTTCTAAATCGACGTTTCCGGCTTCATCACAGTTAACTATAACGATACGTAGCGATACCATAGACGCGCTAGCTGGATTGGTTCCATGAGCAGAACTTGGAATCAAACACACATTACGATGTCCTTCTCCACGCGATTCATGGTATTTAGAAATCGCAATCAAACCAGCGTATTCGCCTTGTGCGCCTGAGTTTGGTTGCAATGAAAACGCATCATAGCCAGTCACTTTAATAAGCATGTCTGAAAAACTGTCAGCTAATGCTTGATAACCTTGACACTGATTTTGCGGTGCAAATGGATGCATCTGACCAAACTCAGGCCAAGTGACTGGGATCATTTGCGCAGTCGCATTCAATTTCATGGTACATGAGCCAAGAGGAATCATGCCGTGTGTTAACGAAAAGTCTTTATTTTCTAATGATTTTAAGTAACGCAACATTTGGGTTTCGCTGTGGTAGCGATTAAATGTTGGATGGGTCAAGTACTCACTAGTGCGTTGTAATGGCCCTGGAATATGCGCAAATTCTGCTTGATTGTAGCTTGCTTCAATATCGACAAAACTCAGTTGCTCGCCCGTAAATACTTCCCATAACCGTTCTAGATCGTCAGACGTCGTTGTTTCATCAAAACTCACTCCTAACTGCGTTGGCAAAATACGTAAGTTAGCATTATTTGCTAGAGCACGTTCATTGATTGACTCTGTCTCGTTGCCGGAATTTACCAGTACGGTGTCAAAGAAATGCTGATGAGCGATTTCGATGTTACGTAAACTTAATCCATGGACGAAAAGGGCTGTTAGATGGTGAACGCGGCGGCCAATGATTTTTAGTCCGTGTGGGCCATGATAAACCGCGTAAAAAGATGCCATATTTGCCAGCAACGCTTGAGCAGTACAGATGTTAGACGTCGCTTTTTCACGGCGAATATGCTGTTCACGTGTTTGCATTGCCATGCGCAACGCCTGTTTACCTTGCGTATCTACAGAAACACCAATGACTCTGCCAGGAATAGTACGTTTGTGCTTCTCACTCGTTGCCATAAATGCTGCGTGTGGTCCGCCATATCCCATTGGTACGCCGAAGCGTTGAGAGCTACCAATGACAATATCTGCGCCCATTTCACCTGGCGATTTTAGCAGTGTTAAGGCTAAGAGATCAGTGGCAACAGCAATTAAGGTTTTCTTAGCATGAGCTGCACCGATGACAGGTTCTAAATCAACAATTTTACCAGTAGTACCTGGATACTGCACAAGGGCACCGAATACATCGTGTTGTTCTAATTCTTCAGTTGGCGCGATAACAAGCTCGAATGCAAAGTACTGTGCTCGCGTCTTTAACACGTCAATAGTCTGCGGGTGAACATCATCACTGATAAAGAAAACATTACTCTTATTCTTACCAGCGCGTTTACAAAAACTCATCGCTTCTGCTGCAGCAGTCGCTTCATCTAACAGCGACGCGTTAGCTAACTCCATGCCGGTAAAATCAACAATCATTTGTTGATAGTTAAGCAACGCCTCTAAACGGCCCTGCGATATTTCGGGTTGGTATGGCGTGTAAGCGGTGTACCACCCCGGATTCTCTAATACATTACGTAAAATAACATGTGGTACATGGGTATCGTAATAACCTTGGCCAATGTAGCTGCGGTTAACAATATTCTTACCAGCTATCGATCGTAATGTCTTTAACATCTCAATTTCCGATTGAGGTGCTGCTAAACCCATCGGTGATTTTAAGCGAATGTTACTTGGTAATGTTTGGTCAACCAACTCATCAATTGAGTTAGCATTAATTGCGTTAAGCATGTGTTGCTGTTCATCGACACTTGGCCCATTGTGACGAGCAATAAACTCTTCTTGGGGGCCTAGTTGAACAGATAATGGCTGTGTTGAATTAAAATCTGACATTCGAAAACCTCAACAATTATTCAGAAATCGCTTCTTGATAAGCTGCTTCATCCAGCAAGGTAGCAAATTGGCTATCATCGCTAATTTTAATTTTCACAATCCATGCATCTTCCAGTGGTGATGCATTAACAAGTTCAGGTTCATCTTCTAACGATTCATTAACGTCGATGATTTCACCAGAAATAGGAGCATAAACATCTGAAGCAGCTTTTACTGACTCAACCAAAGAAAAGCTTTCTCCTGCTGTAATGTCATCACCAACGTCAGGTAGTTCGACATAGACCACATCACCTAAAAGCTCTTGGGCGTGATCTGAAATTCCAATAGTTGCCGTTCCATCACCGTTATTTCTTGCCCATTCGTGGCTTTTTGCAAATTTAGTTTGATTAGCGCTCATATCAGTTTCCTATTCTTCTTGTTATCTAATGCAATAGATTCGATATCATCGTGGTCTATCTTCCCAATGCCCTTATACCAGTCGTTTTTGCAGGTATTGGATTGTTAATAACTCGTTAACATTTTTAAAACATAACAGGCTTGAGTTTCGCAATCAACAAAAAAGTTTCCAATTGGAAATAAAAGTGTTTGAAGTGAATTATTGTATACAATATTCATATGGTGACGTTATTTCGTGCTTATTAAGTAAAAGGTGAGAATAATTCTCGATAAACGGTATAAAACCTTGTATCAGCGCCGTGGTATCGTTTTTTTAACGCCACACCGTTATTAGATAATTATGAAAATAGTGATGTATAGCGCGTTCTTTTTTCATTAGTCGGAGGCTAACATTGTCGATGTTTACCCAACGTTTGCTTGAACTGTTATTACCTTGTTACTGGTTGGTTCACTTGTAACTAACTGATATAATTCATCTATATTGTTTGTTGACGCGGCATTTTGTTACAGAATGTTAAAAAGTACTTGCTATATGTTTCCCAAAGTTTTAATTTGTTTCCTATCGGAAACGATTGTTTGGGGTGTGCTATCAAAGATATCTACAATCACCACCGATTAAAAACGATAAACCCTTTTACCTATTTTAATCATTTGAACGATGAATAAGTTGGTAAATATAAATATAACAATACAACGAGGTTTTTATGGAATTTGTAAGTAATATCATTTCTTACATCAACGGTATCGTGTGGGGCGTTCCTATGCTTATCATGATCCTAGGTGTGGGTCTGTTTTTGACCTTTGGTTTAAAACTTATGCCTATTTTGAAATTAGGCACAGGCTTTAAACTATTGTGGGGTGGTCGCATCCCAGATAAAGACGGCTCAAAAGAAGGTGAAATAAGTCCATTTAACGCGTTAATGACATCACTATCAGCTACCATCGGTACTGGTAACATTGCAGGTGTTGCAACAGCTATCTTCTTAGGTGGTCCTGGTGCATTATTCTGGATGTGGTGTACCGCGTTAGTAGGTATGGCAACTAAGTTTGCTGAAGCAGTATTGGCAGTACGTTTTCGTGAAGTTGATGAAAACGGTAACCACACTGGTGGTCCGATGTACTACATCAAAAATGGTCTATCAAGCAAATGGACGTGGTTAGGCACTGCCTTCGCTCTATTTGGTATGATTGCTGGTTTTGGTATTGGTAACACAGTACAAGCGAACTCTGTAGCAAATGCTATTGAATCTAACTTTGGTGTTGAGCCGTGGATTACTGGTCTTATAATGATGGTACTTGTAGGTCTTGTACTTATGGGTGGTATCAAGCGTATTGGTGATGTTGCAGGTAAATTAGTACCTATGATGGCTACATTCTATATTGCATGTGGTATCGCAGTACTAATTGTTAATGCAGCTGAAATTCCAGCAGCATTCGGTCTTATCTTTGAAAGTGCATTTACTGGTACAGCAGCACAAGGTGGTTTCGCCGGTGCAGCAGTGTGGATGGCAATTCGCTTTGGTGTGGCTCGTGGTGTTTTCTCAAATGAAGCTGGTTTAGGTAGTGCGCCTATTGCTCACGCAGCAGCTCAAACGAAAAACCCAGTTGCTCAAGGTTTAGTGGCAATGCTAGGTACATTCATCGATACATTGATTGTTTGTTCTATTACAGGTTTAGCAATTATTGTAACAGGTGAGTGGACATCTGGTGAAACTGGTGCTGCGTTAACGTCTGCTGCATTTGGTGCTGCATTACCATACGGTAACTACATCGTCGCTGTATCATTAACTATCTTCGCATTCACTACAATCCTTGGTTGGAGTGTATACGGCGAGAAATGTGTACAGTATTTATTCGGTGTTAAAGCTATCTTGCCTTTCCGCGTAATTTGGATTCTTGTTGTGCCAGTAGGTGCTGCAGGTTCGTTAGAGTTCATTTGGTTACTTGCTGATACAATGAACGCATTAATGGCTATTCCAAACTTAATCGCAATCGCATTACTAAGCCCAGTAGTATTTAAACTGACTAAAGAATACTTTGCTAGCAATGGTGCCGTTCCAGAATGTATGGAACAGAAGAAGCCACAAGAATAATCTTTCCGTAGTTTTACCTAAAGTTTAATCAATTAAAACCGCCCAGCAATGGGCGGTTATTGGAGTTCCTATGTCTGAATTACTTAAAACCCCTTGTTATGACTTACATCTAGAAGCTGGTGCTAAAATGGTGCCTTTTGCAGGGTATGATATGCCTGTGCAATATACGCTAGGTGTGAAGAAAGAACATTTGCATACACGTGACGCTGCGGGGCTATTTGATGTGTCGCACATGGGACAGCTTAAGCTTCACGGTGAAAACGCTGCCAAGGCGCTCGAATCTTTAGTGCCTGTCGATATTATTGACTTGCCCGTTGGTAAACAGCGTTATGCGCTATTTACTAATGAGCAGGGCGGATTACAAGATGATTTAATGGTGAGTAATTTTGGTGATCATTTATTTGTCGTCGTCAATGCAGCATGTAAAGAACAAGACATTGCACATTTACGCCAGCATATTGGCGATCAAGTAGAGATTGAAGTCATGGAAGATCGTGCGCTACTTGCGTTGCAAGGGCCGCAAGCTGCGAAAGTATTTGAGCGTTTGGTACCTGAATCTGCGAATATGGTCTTTATGGATTCTCGCATCCTTAATTTTGATGGTGTTGACGTGATTGTTGGACGCGCTGGTTACACTGGCGAAGATGGTTTTGAAATTTCAATGCCAGGTGAACATGCTGAGCGATTAACACGTTTATTATTAGCGCAAGATGAAGTTGAGTGGATTGGTTTGGGGGCACGTGACTCGCTAAGACTAGAATCTGGCTTGTGTTTATATGGCCATGACATCGATTCGACAACAACACCCGTTGAAGCAAGTTTATTATGGGCCATTAGTAAAATTCGCCGTAGCGATGGTGAACGAGCTGGTGGTTTCCCTGGTGCAGATATCATTCTTGATCAAATTGCCACTAAAGATGTTGCGCGTAAACGTATTGGTATGCTTGGTTTAGGTAAAGCGCCAGTACGTGAAGGGGCCGAACTTTTTAATGAAGACGGTGAAAAAATTGGTGTTGTCACTAGTGGCACTGCCGGTCCTACTCGCGGAGCACCAGTTGCCATGGGATATGTTGCTAAGGAGTACGCTGTGTTAGGTAACGAAATTTTTGCCGATGTACGTGGTAAAAAGCTACCAATGCGTATCGAAAAGATGCCTTTTGTTGAACAGCGATATTTCCGTGGCTAAGTGAATCAGTATTAATTACTAATCAATTTACGTAAAAGGCGCCGAACAACTCTCTCATTGTTCGGCGTTTTTTTATGTCTGCAATATCAAGTTATTGCACGCAAGTAATGTATTAGTGTTGGAAAGTACGTATAATTGCGCGCTTTATAGAACACCGAGACTACTATTATGTTGCCATACTTCGCTGCTTGCCCTAAAGGGCTTGAATACCTACTCGTTAAAGAGATTGAAGAACTAGGCGGGGTAGAAGTACGAGAGTCGCTTGCTGGTGTTCGTTTTAAGGCTAATTTAGCCGAAGCCTATACGATTTGTTTATGGTCTCGTTTGGCCAGCCGTATTTTATTATCTATCCATACTGACGAAGTTCATAGTACCCAAGATGTTTACGATGTTGTATATCGTGTCAATTGGCATGCTTATTTTGATAATACGCAAAGCATTGCCGTAGAGTTTTCAGGCACTAACGGTTTTATCAACAACACCCAATTTGGCGCGTTGAAGGCCAAAGATGCAATTGTTGATAAATTCAGAGATAGCGGCTTTGAACGGCCAAACGTTGATAAACAAAGTGCTAATATTCGTATTGAATGCCGCATGGTAAATAACAAACTTACCCTCGCAATCAACTTTTCAGGTCGTTCATTGCAACAACGCGGTTACCGTACTAATGCTGGTGAAGCACCGTTGCGTGAAAACTTAGCAGCAGCATTGATTATGCGTAGCGGCTGGGAAATCAATAAACCATTTTTTGACCCGTTTTGTGGTAGTGGCACATTAGTCATCGAAGCGGCATTAATGGCAGCTAATATTGCGCCGTCATTGACGCGAGAGCGCTTCTCATTTGAGTCGTTAAAAGCATTTAAACCAGAAATATGGCAAGAAATTAAGCAGGATGCCCAAGTCAAGGCGGATGAAAGTAAGTCCCGTAAACAATTATGTATTCGCGGTAGTGATATGGACTCTGGTGTTTTAAATATCGCGCGTGATAACGCTCGCCGCGCTGGTGTGGAGCATCTAGTGAGTTTTGACGTCGGTAACGCGCTTGAGATTAAGCCGCCATTTGGTAATCAAAAAGGTCATATAGTGACTAACCCGCCGTACGGTGAACGTCTTGGTGAGTTATTACCACTGATCTTTATTTATCATGGTTTTGCAAAGGCGGTTAAAGCGAAATTTAATGGCTGGGAGCTTAGTGTATTTAGTTCGTCTATTGAACTACTCACTGCGATTCGTTTAGCGCCGGATCATAAATACAAGTTGTTTAACGGTCAGCTTGAAGCGCTATTGGCTAACTATTCGATTGGCGACGGAGCGCTAAAGTCCGTATCTAAACAGGCTGAACCTTTTGCTAATCGCATGCTAAAGAATAATAAAGCATTGAGTAAATGGGCCAAAAGTGAAGGCATTGAAGCGTATCGTTTATACGATGCAGATTTACCTGATTACAACCTAGCGATTGACCGTTATGGTAAGCAGTGGATTGTTCAGGAATATGCGGCGCCAAAATATATGGATCCGTCAAAAACGCTACGCCGTTTAATTGAAGCCTTTATTGTACTTGATCATTTGTTTGATATTGATAGTGATGATTTGATTTATAAAGTCCGTGAAGTGAAAAAGGGCGAAAACCAGTATGAAAAAATTAACGAGCAAAAGAGTAAGTTCGCTGTTCAAGAATATAACGCGAAGTTTTTGATTAACAGTTCTGATTATTTAGATAATGGTTTGTTTTTAGATCATCGTTTAACGCGTCGTAAACTTGGTGAATTAAGTGAAGGCATGGATTTTCTGAATCTATTTTGTTACACCGGCACCGCGTCAGTTCACGCGGCGTTAGGCGGTGCCAAATCAACAACCAGCGTTGATATGTCACGTACTTATCTTGATTGGGCCAAAGAGAATTTCAAACTCAATAACCTACATGGCGACCAATACAACTTCATTCAAATGGATTGCTTAAATTGGCTTAAACATTGTCAGCACGATTACGATTTGATATTTATTGACCCACCCACGTTCTCTAATTCAAAACGTATGGAGCAATCATTTGACGTTAATCGCGACCATGTTGAGCTTATTAAAGCGCTCAAACGCATCTTGCGCCCAGATGGTTTAATTATTTTCTCGAATAATTCACGTCAATTTAAAATGAATCATCGTGATATTAAGGGCATTGGTTTACAGGCACAAGAAGTAACGGAACATACGATTCCTCGTGATTTTAAAGGAAATCCTAAGATTCATAATTGCTGGGAAATCACGCGTTTATGAGTCCGGTAATTTTATACTCGACTGATGGATGTCATTTATGCGAGCTTGCACAGCAGCAACTAGAGCAATTGACACAGTCATTTGAGATAGTCGACATCATTGAAGACTCATCGTTAGTTGAAAAATATGGCACGCGAATTCCCGTCGTGCTTAATCACAATTCTCAAGAACTCGGTTGGCCATTTGAGCTAAGCGAGTTACAAACATTTTTAGGTAGTTCATGTTAATACGTTTAAGCAGTGCACAATTGGCATTTGGTACCCATGTCATTCTCGATAAAGCAGATTTTCAAGTGAACGCTAATGAACGCGTTTGTTTGGTTGGAAAAAATGGTACGGGTAAATCAACATTGATGAAAATTGTCGCAAGACAAATGGATTTAGATGGCGGTGAATTACGTTACAACAATGAGATTGTTGTTGCACGATTAGAACAAGATCCGCCAGAAAAAGCAGAAATGAGCGTGTTTGATTTTGTATCATCGGGCATTGCTCATGTTGGTGAACTCATTGCAAAATATCATCATGTACTACTTGAGTTAGAAACAAATTATTCTGACGCGGTTATGGATAAACTTGCGAAGCTACAAGCTCAAATGGATGACAATGATGCTTGGTTGTTTGAAACTCGCATAAACACAGTACTTGAGCAATTGTCATTACCTGCGGACAAGCAATTGAGTGAACTATCAGGTGGTTGGTTACGTAAAGCAGCACTGGCTAAAGCATTAGTTCAACAACCTGATGTATTGTTACTTGATGAGCCAACCAATCATTTGGATTTAAATGCGATTGCGTGGCTTGAGAAAGTATTACTAGATTTTCGTGGCGCGATTGTATTTATTAGTCATGACAGGGCGTTTATTCGCAGCATGGCAACTCGTATTATTGATCTTGACCGTGGCAAACTCAGTTCATGGCCTGGGGGATACGAAGAATACCTTGTTGCAAAGGAAGAAGCATTACGTGTCGAGCAAGAGCAGAATGCGTTGTTTGATAAACGTTTAGCACAAGAAGAAGTCTGGGTCAGGCAGGGTATCAAAGCACGTCGTACTCGTAACGAAGGCCGTGTTCGCGCGCTTGAACAATTACGTCGTGAACGCAAAGCCCGTACTGAAGTTGTTGGCAAGGCTAAAATGTCATTGGCGAGTACGTCTAAGTCTGGCAAATTGGTATTTGAAATTGAAGATATCAGTTATGCGTTTGAGACAAAACAAATTGTTAATAATTTTACTAGCCAAGTGATTCGTGGCGACCGCATCGCATTAATTGGTCCAAATGGCTGTGGTAAATCAACACTGCTTAAAATGCTATTAGGAACGCTAACGGCACAAAGTGGTGAAATTAAGACGGGAACTTTGCTAGATGTTGCCTATTTTGACCAACATCGCGCTGCTCTTGATTTGGATAAAACCGTTCAAGAAAATGTGGGTGATGGTAAGGATGATGTGGAGCATAACGGACGGACGCGTCATGTGTTAGGTTACTTACAAGACTTTTTATTTTCTCCAGAACGTGCAAGAACACCGGTTCGCGCGTTATCGGGTGGTGAAAAGAATCGCTTGTTACTGGCAAAACTTTTCCTAAAGCCAAATAATTTACTGGTGCTTGATGAGCCAACCAATGATTTGGATATCGAAACATTAGAACTATTAGAGTCATTGGTGCATCAATATGACGGTACGTTATTACTGGTGAGTCATGATCGTGAGTTTATCGATAACACAGTAACGTCTAGTTGGTGGTTTGGTGCGAACGGCAGTATGAGTGAATTTGTGGGTGGTTTCCAAGATGCCGTCAATCAAGGCGCGTCATTATTTGATCCTGAAGCACACGAAGCCGATATTGTTGCAAAACAACAAGCTCAAACTGATAAAGCTATTGAGCAAGCGTCTGTAAAAGCGGCGAAAAAACTGAGCTATAAAGATCAGCGTGAGTTAGAACAATTGCCAGACCGTATGGAATCAATGGAAACTGAAATCGGTGAAATAGAACGTCAAATGGCTGACAATGGATTCTTCATGAAACCTGCCACTGAAACACAACCAGTGATTGATAAATTGGCGCAGCTTAATGATGAGCTAGAGCAAGCGCTAGAACGCTGGGAATATTTGGCAAGTTTTGAAGATTAAGATGAACCTTTTATCAGGTTGTGAGTCTTTACTAGGTCAATGATGTAATCGCGGTTTCATGAGCGTTTACAAATAAAAACATAAGTTTAATTGCATCAAGGCTCATTCAAGTGAATAATGCCTTGCATTAAATCGAGAAGTTAGCATACGACTACAGCAAATTATTGAATGTTAGGCGTTTTGCAGGTAACAGGAACAATAATGAACAAAAAGTTACAACCTACAGTACTCGCCATCGCACTCGCTGCTAGTTTTGGCGCCCAAGCTGCCACTGTTTACAAAATTGAAAATATTGATGAATTTTATAAAGTTAATGGCACTATTAACAACAGTCGTAGTGGTTTTGGTGCGACACTAAATAACAGCGGTGATGTGCTTGGTGGTGCTTCTGGTACTTTCGCACCTTTGCTAAGTGAAGATGACCAAAATACCATTAATAATAACCGTGTTGATGTGTCCTTAACGCAATTAGCAGCTAATGCGTCTAATAGCAGTATTAATCCGACTCGTGTTGTTAAGTTAATTCCACAGTCTAACAACTCTGTTTTCGAGTTTGATACCAATAATTTACCTGAATTTATCAAGATATTTGATGAAACTATTACGCGAGACGGTCGAGATGTTTCGACTATAGATTCGTTCGCTTTTGATGTGTCAGATACTGGCGTTATTGTGGGAACAACAAGTTCTGCTGCTTATGCTGTTGACGATCCAGATCAGTCAGAAGGTAACAGCGATAAAGACGATCCATTCTACGTTTATGACTATTCACAACGTGCAATGATTATTGATAACGGCGTGATAAAGGTATTTACTCCTGAGTTTTCTACTTATGGTGGCCAGAGCGGAATTACGGCAATTAATGACAATGGATTAGTTGTCGGTTATGCCAGTGTTGGTCTTGAAAATGACGCAAGAACGCGTATTGACACTGTCTGTCTAGATTCCTATAAAGATACCGTTCCGTTACAAGTATGTGCTGCTGGTTTTAGCGATGGTGGTCGTCGAAATACTGCAGTTCAGTATTATTTACACGCCTATAGCTGGGAATATAGTAATGGTGAACTGACAAATCCGATAGACTTGGGGATTTTAACATCACCTATTAATGACAACGATGCTGACTCATACAACAGCATCGCTCTTGATGTAAATAATAATGGTATTGCAGTAGGACGTAGTAAAACGTTTAGAGATCAGAAGAAAGAATTTCGCTATCGATTAGACGTTGCTTCGGTATTTAAAGAAGGAACTGTTATTGATTTAATGGATCATTCTCAAAAGAATTGGCGTAATTCAAGTGCTAATGCTATCAATGATAATAACTTTGTCGTCGGGTTTGTGGAAAAAAGCATTGGTGGATTTTACCGAAAGAAATTCTTTATCTATGACGCAACAAGTGAAGATACTGCGTTAACTTTTCCAAATGACTTTTCAAATAATGAATCAGATTTTGCATCCAATGCAAAGAGTATTAATGACAAGAGCCAAGTGGTAGGCTCTATCGAAATCGATAGTCAGAAAGTAGATAATGGGCGTCGAACTCACGGTTTTCTTTATGAACACAGTGATCAATCATTCAATGATATTAATGACTTGCTAACTTGTGAATCGAAAGGATACGTCAAAACGGGTAATGATTGGAAGAAATACCAGGTTGAAGCAACAGGCGGTAATGAGCAAAAGATTAGCTATGATGCTGATATAACTGTTGTAGATGCGTCTAAAATTGCAGAAGATGGGACAATCATTGCGACAGCATTAGTAACATTACCTCGTGTTAAAACCCGTTGGGTAGATGATAAAGGCAATGAAGTGACATCAACTACTGAAGGTGCTGTTGAAGAATTAGTAATTGACGCAAACGGCGAACCTGTGTTCGATACAACTGCTAGTGGCGAACCGATTACAGAACAAATTCCGCGTGCGGTTATTCTAAAACCAACCGAGGGCGAAGCCTGTCAAGTTGTGGAAGAAGATTCGTTAGATTATAAGCAAGAGCGCCAAGGTGCAGGTTTTGGCTTAAGTGCTTTGTTAATTGCAACTGCTGGATTATTCTTACGTCGTTTTCGTCGATAAAATAATTTAATAATAAATTCATATTAGGATCATTTACTTAACATATTGTTAGGGAAATGGTCCTTTTTTTTCTTGATCTCACCATAATTTTTGGTTAAAAATAATACCGAAGCATCGAGAGTACCCTCTAATATTAAGCGTTTTTAGATAGCGATTCAGGAAGAATAGCCTTGATAAAATCACTTAGTAAACGTCAAGAAGTTAGTATTTATCTAATATTTGATCAGTCTTTTATATTCACTATAAATAGCTGATAAGTGAGGAAAAGTTTAATGAATAGACAGAAACGGAACCGCAAAGAACGCGCTTTTTCAAAGGGTTATCAAGCAGGATTACACCAATTAAGTAGAGACAATTGTCCTTATCAAAACATCGAACAAAAAGAACAATGGTTAGGAGGCTGGCGTGAAGCATGTGAGCGAAGTGCTGAAGGATTTTATAATCGTTAACTAGCATTTATTTAAGTCAGTAAAAAAGCACCTTAGGGTCAATGCTAGTCAGTTAAGCTGACTGGCATTTCTTTTTTTATGGGGATATTTACTCGGTTTCGATTTCACACACCGCGAATATTTCCTATCCTCTTGCCTTATCGGCAACTTAAATAAGCACAATGTTTCTAGTAGGTGATTCCAGTGGGTTGGAATATTTCCTGGACTCATTATTGATACTGACGAAAAGTATTGAATGACTGCCATAGAGTAACTCGAAAAACTCAGTTGATTAGGCCATATTCCATCAACCTTAGATGCTGCTATAGTCATCATGCGTCGAATTAGATTGTACGCTAACAGTACGCCCCATAACTCTTGTTTTACCATATCAGGTCGCTTGCTTCTTAAGTGATAGGCGCTATTGAGCATCGTTTGCTTCATTTCTCGATAGCCCAGTTCAATTTCCCATCGATGGCAATATAAATCGACAATCTCATTGCTAGGAAAGCGTAATCGCTCTGTCATTGACGTTAAAATTCGATAACGCTTTCCTTTGATTGTTTTACTGATAAGTCGTGCCTCAATAATCTCAGGTACATCTGGGAAGTTCTTCTGGGCGTGCTTAGTTGCCTTTAATTTGATCGTTTTTACCAACACTTGAGATAACTTCATATTGTAAGTCTGGGCGTGCAGGAATAAGCCAATGACGTTGAGAGCCTGTTTGATGCCAACGATTTAATAGACCGAGTGAATAATAGCCTTTATCAAACATGGTAAGTGAATTATCTGGCGTACGTTCAATCAATTTCTGGGCTAGTTTCATCTCGTTAGTCTTGTAGTGGTCGACCTCACTACTAATTAACTGATGACTTGTTAATTCCATATGGCAAACCATACGCAGCTGTGGAAATCCCGTTTCACCATGTTGGTTACTTCCAGAAGAAAACGCTTCTCTATTGCTTGGCGAATCAGCTGCTCGCCAAACGACACCATCGACTGCTAATAAATTTAGACCACTCCATGTTTCAAAGTTTTGTTGCTCATACATGGCTTTAGCAGAGACGTTAAAGACTTGTTTAATTGACTCTTCGCTGAGTCGTTGTCTTGCCTGAACTATCGCACTAGGGGCGACAAGTTGGTTTTTACCTGGGAGCATAATATCGAGTTTAGTTGCAATATTCCAAACAGAATCTTTACGAAACATCGCCATGCCAATCACCGACCACAATACCGCTTCAAGAGGGAGTCTGCGTTTGCGGACAGTTGTAATCCCTGCCTGCTTAAAGCCTTGTTGTATGATGTCTTCATCAAGAATTTCAGATAGTTTTTCGAAAGTATGATAGCGAGTACTTTCGAGAAGTGTATTTTGTAAGGCTTGTTCTATGTTCACAAAAAAATCCGCAGTTAGAATCTAACTACGGATTTTCAAATGATCTTTAGGATCGGTCAACTGATCTATGCCTTAACTGATCAGCATTGATCTTAGTGTGCTTTTTTACTTTCCGCTATCTAGTAAATTAGCTATTTAAGTATTTAGCATGGAAATCGATGTGAGATTCTATAAAGCTCGCAATGAAGAAGTAGCTGTGATTGTAACCATCGCGCATATTAATGGTTGCTTCATAGTTAGCGTCGCCAGCTGCTGTAATTAAATTGTCCGTTAACAATTCCTCTTCAAGGAAATTATCCTCACTGCCTTGATCGACTAACATCGGTAATTGATTGTTACCTTGCTTGATCAAGTGGCACGTGTCGTATGGTAGCCATGCATTAAGGTGATCGCCTAAATAATTAAAGAACGCTTTTTGGCCCCAAGGTGTTTCAATTGGATTAACAATTGGGCTAAATGCCGACACACTTTGATAAGCTGTTGAATTACGTAAAGCAATAACTAACGCGCCATGGCCTCCCATTGAATGGCCAAAAATTGATTTTTTATCGGTGACCGGTAAACTTTCTTCAATTAACGCTGGCAGCTCTGAGACGACATAGTCATACATATTAAAATGTGTTTTCCACGGCTTCTGAGTGGCGTTCACATAAAAACCAGCACCTTGGCCAAAGGCGTAATCATCTTCTAAATCATCAGGTACGTCCTCACCTCGTGGGCTAGTATCAGGCATAACGAGTGCGATGCCGTGCTTTGCAGCCCATTGTTGTGCGCCTGCTTTCACCGAAAAGTTTTCATCTGTACAGGTAAGGCCCGATAAAAAATACAGAACAGGAACGGGGGTATCTTTACTCGCTTGCGGCGGTAAATAAACGGAAAACGTCATCATACAATGATTAACAGCAGATTGATGCTGATATTGATTATGAGAGCCTTCAAAGAGTTTTTGAGTGGATAATAAATTTAATGTCGACATAACGATCTCTATGCAGTCTGATTTGCTCTGCATAATAGCAAAGAATAATGTCAAAGCGGCAGATAAATTAGTTTTTTACGGCACTTTGCCCTTGTTGCTGATTTTGATAGAATCTATTTTATTTCTTATCAAGTTACATCACTTTGTCTGACCAAACACCAGCGACGCAAGACGCGAGCGAATTATCTAACGATCAAATTATCAACATTATTAAGCAGCAGTCGTATCACTGTACTTTGCTCGATGGTATTAAACTGCGTGCAAGGTTACGTTCACTGCGAAAAATTAAGCAATCGGACCGTATTACTAAGACACTTGAAAAAATCAGTGTTGATTGCAGTAAAGCACTCCATCGATATGAGCAACGCGTTGCGGACGTGCCAACGGTTAATTACCCACCTCAACTGCCGGTTAGCCAGCTGCAAGAGAAAATTGCCAAAGCAATTCGTAATCACCAAGTGGTTATCGTTGCGGGTGAGACCGGTTCAGGTAAAACGACGCAATTGCCTAAAATTTGTTTAGAAGTAGGGCGTGGTTTAAAAGGAATGATTGGTCATACTCAGCCACGACGCCTTGCAGCGCGCAGTGTTGCTGAGCGTATTGCTGATGAAATGAATTGTGAACTAGGAGACGCCGTCGGTTTTAGGGTTCGTTTTGCTGATAAGCTCAATGATCACAGTTATATAAAACTAATGACGGACGGTATTTTGCTGGCGGAGATTGCCCATGATCCGTTTCTAAATCGCTATGATACTATCATCATTGATGAGGCACATGAACGTAGCTTAAATATTGATTTTCTATTTGGTTATTTAAAACGTATTTTACCAAAGCGTCCTGATCTGAAGGTGGTAATTACATCAGCGACTATCGATACTGAACGTTTTTCGAAGCATTTTAGTGATGCGCCTGTCATTGAAGTCAGTGGACGTACTTACCCAGTAGAGCTTCGTTACCACATTGATGATGGTGACGAAGATAAAGATCAGTTGCAGTCAATATTCGATGCCGTTGATGAGCTAATGGATGAGGGTGACGGCGATATCTTGATCTTTATGAATGGTGAACGAGAAATTCGTGATACCAGTGATGCATTATCTAAACGAAAATTAGCCAATACTGATATTTTGCCGTTATACGCACGCCTAAGTTATAGCGAGCAATCTAAAATATTTAAAACCAGTCATAAACGTCGCATAGTGCTTGCGACGAATGTTGCTGAAACGTCACTAACAGTGCCGGGTATACGATACGTTATCGACCCAGGCACTGCCCGTATTAGCCGTTATAGCTATCGTACGAAAGTGCAAAGACTACCCATCGAAAAGATTTCTCAAGCGAGCGCGAATCAGCGTAAGGGTCGTTGTGGTCGTGTTGCCGATGGCATTTGTATTCGTCTATATAGCGAACAAGATTTCGATGCCCGTTCACCGTTTACAGATCCTGAAATTCTACGGACTAATTTGGCATCGGTGATTTTACAAATGGTGTCACTGGGATTAGGGCACATTGAAGCCTTTCCGTTTCTTCAGGCGCCGGACAGTCGCAATGTTAATGATGGTATCCGATTACTCGAAGAAATTGGTGCGTTGTCTAAAGAGCACGATAAGAAAAAACAATATGGTGATGAGCAACTAAGTTTGTCTAAAATTGGTCAGCAGATCAGTAAGCTGCCAATTGATCCTCGACTTGCGCGAATGGTGATTGAAGCCCAGCGCAATGGCGCGCTGTCTCAATTGTTGATCATCACAGCGGGTTTAAGTCTACAAGATCCTCGTGAACGTCCGCTTGAACATCAGCAAAAATCAGACAGTTGTCATCAAAAACACTTAGATAAAACATCAGACTTTATCGGCTTTTTAAACCTATGGACTCACCTTAAAACACAGCAGCAAGCGTTATCGAATTCTCGTTTTCGCAAACTGTGTCGTGAAGAATTTCTCAATTATAATCGCGTGCGCGAATGGCAAGATTTAGTCGGCCAACTGACTCAAGTACTGCAAGAACAGGGGATTGAAGTCAACGAAAATGACGCTGGTTTTGATCAAATCCACCAGTCAATTTTGGCAGGGTTATTGAGTCATATTGGTTTTAAAGAGTCAGATAATGAATTTAGTGGCGCTCGAAATAGCAAGTTCCACGTTTTCCCGGGGTCGGCACTTGCCAAAAAGCCCCCTAAATGGGTGATGGTTTCTGAATTGGTTGAAACCTCTCGTTTATTTGGCCGCGTTGCTGCCAAAATTGAACCGCAATGGATAGAGCCATTAGCGGGGGATTTAGTTAAAAAGAGCTATAGCGAAGCCCACTTTGAGAAGAAACGCGGCCAAGTTGTTGCCTTTGAACAAGTGAGCTTGTTTGGCGTTGTTATCGTTGCAAAACGTAAAGTGGATTATTCTCCGATTGCCCCGTCGGAGTCTCGTGAGCTATTTATTCGTCAAGGGCTTGTTGAAGGGCAATTAGCATCGAATATTTCATTTTATCGTCATAATCTGAATCTGGTTTCACAAGTTGAAGATTTAGAACACAAGTCTCGTCGTCGTGACATTCTCGTTGATGATAATGATTTATATCTGTTTTATGAAGAAGCATTGCCAAAGCACATTGTTAATGAAGTTCAGCTCAACAGCTGGTGGCGAAAAGACGGTAAAAAAATTGCCAAGTCGCTTGAGTTTAATGTCGACCAGTTAATGCGTGATAGTGCTAATGGCGTCAGTAAAAATGACTTTCCTGATACATGGCAGCAGGGGAATTTGACACTGCGCGTGAGCTACAATTTTGAACCTGGCCACCTCGATGATGGTGTCAGCATTCATATTCCCATTGAGTTACTTAATCAAATTCAAGCGGTGGACTTTGATTGGCAAGTGAATGGTTTACGTCAAGAGAAAGTCATCGCGCTTATTAAGTCATTGCCTAAAGCAATTCGCCGTAATTTTGTGCCTGCACCAAACTATGCTGATGCGTGTATGGCGGCAATGCCAGTGATGGAATCGACTTTAATCGAAGCAATGAGCAAGCAATTATTGCGAATGTCTGGTGTGCGTATTGGCCCTGAGTCATGGGATTTAAATCAGTTAACACCCCATTTGTTAATGAACTTTAAGATCGAAGAAGTACTTAAGGGACGAAAGAATAAACTCATTGCTCAAGGACGTGATTTAGCAACGCTGCAAGAAGAGCTCAGTGATAAAGTGGCGAAATCGTTAGTTAAAGTGGCTGACGATGGCATTGAAAAGCAAAATATTACAACATGGGACTTTGGACAATTACCACGTAGTTATACCAGTAAACGTGGCCAGTTTGAGGTTAAAGCGTACCCGGCTTTGGTAGCGGCCAAAGACAGTGTTGAAATTAAACTTTTTGATAGTGAAGAGCAGGCGCAAGTAGCGACGCGATTAGGCATGCGAAAGTTACTGCTGTTAAACGTACCATCGCCTATTGCTCATATGCAGCGAACTTTGCCTAACAAAGCTAAGCTAGGGTTGTACTATCATGGTTTTGGTCAGCTCAATGTGTTGATTGATGACATTATTAGTGCAGCCGTTGATGTCATTGTTGAAAAAAATGATGGAAGTACAAATAATGAACAAGAGTTCACTTTATTAAAAGATAAGGTGCGCAGTGATTTAGCTGATACAGTGGTGGTTATTGCCCAAGCCGTAGAGCAGTGTTTGAGTTTGTACAATCAAGTAAACAAAAGGCTTAAAGGTAAGGTAGGGCTTGATATGATCATGGCACATGGCGATATTAAAGCGCAACTTGAAGGGCTTATTTTCAAAGGGTTTGTCACAGAGCTTGGATTTGAGCGATTGGGGCATTTACAGCGTTATTTGAGTGCAGTCCTTAAGCGTTTAGACAAGTTAGTCATTGACGTTAATAAAGATCGTCTTGCGATGCTGAGTATTGAACGAGTTTATAAAGACTATCAAGCACTCGTCAATAAACTGCCTAAGCGTAGTCAGATCCCATCGGCATTACTTGATATTCGCTGGATGATTGAGGAGCTTCGTGTGTCGTTATTTGCTCAGACCTTAGGTACGCAGTATCCTGTCTCTGAAAAGCGCGTTTCACAGGCGATTAATGAGTTTAAAAAGAATAATTAACGTAAATTATCTACAAGGAGAGACTGATGACACTTTCTAAAGGCGCACGAGCACTGACGATTGCTTTTTCATTGATGGTACCTTTAATACTTGGTGCGGCAGAGTTAAAAGTTGGCGACGACGCACCTAACTTTTCACTTAAGGCGACCAACGGAAAAACCTATACACTAGCTCATTATAAAGGCCGACAAGCTGTGGTGTTAGCGTGGTATCCCATGGCGAATACACGTGGTTGCACTATTGAGTGCCTTTCGTTGGTTAAAGACGGGCATCTTATTCGCCAATACGACGTTAGTTACTTTATGGCCAGTGTCGACCCACTGGAAGATAATCTTGATTTTGCTAAGAAAACAAAAGCTGATTTCCCAATGCTAAGCGACCCGACGAAGTCAGTTGCAACAGCTTATGATGTATTGAATTTCTTAGGGTTCGCGAAGCGTTGGACATTCTATATCAATAAAGATGGGAAAATTTCAAAAATTGATAAAAATATTCAACCTAAAACTGCAGCGAAAAATATAGCCGATAACTTAAATTTATTGGGTTTTAAATCACGATAGATGATAGCCCTCGTTTAAGAGGGCTAACTGACACTAGGGGAGTGTAATAGTAATAGAAGTCCCATTGTATTCTTGACTTTCAATTGCAATTTCACCTTTTAGCTTTTCTGTGATTAGCTGATAGGTATTTGCCATGCCGATACCGACATATCCTCGGTCAGACTTCGTGGTATAAAAAGGTTCGAATACTCGTGCAAGAGTTTCATCTGTCATTCCCTTGCCGTTATCGTTGAACTTAATGACGGCACCACCATTTGGTGTACCGTCGACACTTATGGCTATTTTTCCTTTTCCTTTGTTGTCGAAACCATGTTTTATGGCGTTGTTAAGTAAATTAATCAAAATTAACGCAATGTAGCTTGGTACCGAATCGATCTTTAATTTGTTCTCACCTGAATAAGTATATCCAATTTTACTTTGATTAAATTCAAAGTCATAAAGCATTACGATCTTTCTAATATATTCAACGACATCCAAAGTTATAACGTCATGTTCGTCTTGATCTGCTGCAACTATGTTGAAGTTTTCAAGTAGGGTAATTGCTTCTTGTAGCGCTAAACATCCCTGCTTGTTACCAGAGGCTTCAAATTGTTCCTGAATCTCGTCCAACGATAATCCAACCGCATAGGTTAAATCTGTCGCGACATATCCAAGAGCAGCAACGTTTTCTGATTTCAATAATTGTGCTTCTCTTTCCGCCAGTAATTTATCATCTACAGCAGGCAGCGCCGGTGGTGCACTCGATTGAGATTTAGTTTTTGTCCACAGTAGATAAAGTCCAGCGATGCTTGCCAACAACGCTGCTAACATGCACCAAAATAGCCATTGATAGGGCGTATTGTCATTTTTAATTAAGTTGAGCTCGTTAATCTTCGTCGTGAGCTCTGTGTTTTTCACTTCCTGCGCTTTAATGTCAGTAGAAAGTTTTTCAATCAGTTTGTCTTGCTCTGCGGCTTTAACATCTTGCGCTTCTTTAGATGATTCCTGTCCTGAGTTATCTAATACTTGCTGCGTGTCTGTATTCTCGTTATTTGTTGCTATCAACAGTGCATTGGACTTTTCTAAGTCTGATTTTAACTGTTCAATTTCTTGCTCTTTTGTTTTAAGCATCAAATCTTTTTCAGCGCTTACTTGCTGCACGACTTTCAACGATTGCGCTTCTTTGTTTAAATCACTTTGAATTTTAGTGGATTTTTTGTTACTGGATTTTAGCGCTTTCTCAAGCGTTGAAATTCGCGAAATCTGCTTAGCTAACTTTGTTTCAAGTGCCAATAGTGTTTCTGTTTTCGTTAATTCATCATTAATTTCTTGTTCACGTTGTCGTTGTCGAAGAAGGGTGGGGCTTTCAGATAAAATAGCTTCTTCTTCTGATGTTGAGAGAAAGTTAAGGTCTGGAACAATTAATTTCGTAGCCTTTATGTTTGGATTGACAACATTAACACCTATGCGATTGTTTAAAGTAGTCGTTTCGATATTGATCATAGTTGTCGCTAAGTTTTTGCTATCGTCACTCAGAATTAAAGTGTCAAAACTGCGCATTAATCGGGTCGCAAGACGTTTTGATTGGTTTCTATTCGGTTTCGTTATATAAAGAATGTTTGTATTTTTTCCTGTTGCAAAATCAGTAATTAATTCCACGGAAATATCTTTGTCTTTTACCCCTTTATCTGCAAAGTATTCACTAAAATAGCGATGCATATCTTCATCTTCATAAACACCGATGACAAACGATGCCTGCTCTTGTTCATTAGGCCACGTGATATGTTTGGCTAATTTACTAACAATGACAGCTTTTTGCTGATTCAGTGAATTACTCACTGCTCGAGCGTGACCGTTTGACATAAAGAAGAAGCAGAATGCTAAGGTCGCAATACTAGTGTATAGCCCATTGAACCTAGTGGTCATAATTAATCCTATATTATGATATTTGAATGCGAAACATCTTACTTATAACCTGCCTTAATTCAATCTTTTAATGTGGTAATTTTAAAAATTTAGTTCTTTTGTATGGTTTGTGTTACCGAGTTATTCGTTAGGCACGCTGTTTTGACATTTTTCAGTATCACTTGCGCACTTAATGGAGGCAGGGTATAACCACTTAATATGATTATAGGGCCATTAAATACTAAGTATGATTACTAATTTTTTACGCATCGCTGTGGCATGTATTTTTCTTACGGGCTGCGCACAAAGCAAAATTGGAGTGCAGAGCAACGAAAATGATGCTAATGCAAAACTTGATGATGTGGCTAGTGAAACAAAACGATGGTCGTTAAACGTCTGGCGTATTGGTCAGCAAAATTTTGACGTGACATTCTATGCACCTCAGGTGTCGATTGAGAGGTTAGTTGATAAGCGCGAACGTTATTATCGATTAGAACGACATCAACGATTTTCGGTGTCATTAAATTTTGCAAAACCGAATTGTGCTGGTGAGCAAAATGCACAAGCGCATATCAAGTGTTTAATCGGAAAGATAAAACATAACCCGCATCTGAAAATTGATGAAAACACGATCTCTCAGACAGCCCATAAAGACGGCCAAATATTGACGTATATGTCAATCATTGGCAAGGGTGCTCATAAAATGAAAATCATTAACACGCATGTTGTATTTGAGCACTCTGGACATTGGGGGGATCTTCATGCGTCGATACTTCAGCCAAATCATCGTGAATTTTTAACGATGTTAAAATTTCCAAGTCTGGTGTCTATTAATACTAATCGCATTCAGTAAGTGCTTTTGTTGTGCTTAGGGAAAATAGACTAGAACAAGGCGCTCGATTGATTTCGACATGGATGTAGATATTAGGGCAACGCAGGAGCAGATTGCCGGCTAATAGCTGGCTATTAGGATTGAGAGCAACGATGTTTGAGGTTATTTTAGCAAGCACCAGTGGGCAAATATTTAATGCAATTGGTATAGTGAAAGCGATGAGCCATAAACGCCTAAATGTGAAGGCGTTTATGGCTGTAGTGTTAAGCGTACTTTGTCGCTAGATGTTGATAGACCGTTCTAACGCCGAATGCTTCGCCGCCAATTGGTCGACCTGCTAATGCTCGGACATTCCAAGCCATAATATCAAAATGAAGCCAATCAGTATGATCTTGGGTAAATTCTTGAAGGTAAAGCGCTGCTGTAATACCGCCGCCGAATGGACCTATTGCACAGTTGCTTATATCGGCAACATGACTTTTAAGCAGACTTTTATAGGGCTTATGAAGTGGCATCTGCCAAACAGGATCACTGTTTGTCAACCCTTGTGCTAATAACGCATTCGCTGTGTGCTGATTGCTAGCGAAGAACCCTGGTAGCTCAGTGCCCAGGCCGACACGCATTGCCCCTGTTAAGGTTGCAAAATCAATTAACATCTCCGGTTGCTCTGTAATGGCTTCGCTAATGGCGTCACAAAGTACCAAACGACCTTCAGCATCGGTGTTGTCTATTTCAACGGTGATACCTGCGCGGGTCGTGATAACATCGCCCGGACGTAATGCATTTGCCGATACGGCGTTCTCAACTGCTGGAATAAGTACGCGTAATTGCACAGGCAAATCATTACCCATAATCAATTGAGCCAGACCAAGGACGTGGGCAGCACCGCCCATGTCTTTTTTCATATTTCGCATGCCGGCCGCTGGTTTTAGATCGAGGCCACCGCTGTCAAAACAAACACCTTTACCAACTAATGTAACTTTCGGAGCGTTTTTGTCGCCCCAGCGTAAATCGATGAGTTGTGGTGTATTATCACTCGCTCGACCAACTGCGTGAATGGTTGGGTAATTTTTATCGATTAATTCATCACCGATAATTTGAGTCACTTCACCGCCATATTCTGCCGTAAGAGATTGTGCAATTTTCGCAATATCTTGTGGCATCATGTCGGCGGCTGGGGTGTTAACCATATCGCGAACCAATGATTGTGCGCGATTATCTAACATTACTTGATTAACCAGTGCTTCGTTGGAAATCAATAAACTTGGTTGTGCCTTCTTGTTCTTCTTGTAATGGTTGAAATCGTAGCAACCTGCTAACCAACCAAAAGCAATCGCCTCATGGTGCATTGAGTCTGCAACTAATGTATAGACCAATGGAGGAAGGACACTCGCCAATTGACCACATGCAAAGAAGTCACTTAAGTCCGCCGCTACATAGATTGCCATCGCTAAATCACCGTTGGAACCCGGTATTAAGCTGACGTCAGAGGCTTTAAAGTTTGTGTTCTTGAGCCATTGTATCGTTGCATTCTCTTGGAGAGAAAGCCAATTTTCATATTGGTTTTCTTGAACGATATGCAATGGAATAGATGGTTGTTCGCTGCTAGTGACAAGCATGAAGCGTCCTTATAGTTTATTTTTCATTAAATTACATATCATTATACCTGAAAAAATATCTCTGGTAGGGGTATAATCCGTGTTTTATTGTCGTTTGAGAAAATCATGTATTTTGATTTGTTGTTTATTTTATTGCCATTAGTACTTGGCTATTTAGTCGTTGTTCAATCCGAATCTTGGTTACATCGCGTCAATCAATATTGCGGTTACATGGTGTATTTTATTCTTTTTCTTATGGGAATAAGTTTAAGCTTAATTGACAATTTTTCGGCGAATGCGTCTCAGGTAGTTTGGCATGCTGCGGTCTTTATGGTTGCTATTTTAGGTGCGAACTTGATTGGGTTGTATGTTCTTGATCGTTGGCATCGTCAACGGATACAACAGACACGGGATGTACAAATCGACAAGTTACCGATGATAATCGAATCCATATCCTTACTGGGTGTTGTAGCGCTTGGTTTTGTCATTGGGCTATTTTTCTCGCTTGATAAAGCAATTATTGATAGTGCTAGTGAGTGGGCATTGATGGTCTTGTTAGCACTTATTGGCATCTCTTTACGTAACAGCGGCATTGCGCTGCGTGAGATCGTTTTAAATAAAAGCGGAATGCAAATCGCCATAGTGGTGATGATAACTTCTTGGTTGGGTGGCAGTGCTGCTGCGAAGCTCGTCGGCCTCCCGGCGCTTCATGGTTTAGCGGTGAGCTCGGGGTTCGGTTGGTATTCATTGTCGGGAATCCTTATTAGTGATGGTATTTCGCCGCTCCTTGGCGCGGTAGCATTGATAAGTGATCTTGGAAGAGAATTAGTGGCGATTTTTGTTATTCCCCTAATGATTGCTGCGAAGCGTCATAGTGCGATTGGGATCGGAGGCGCCACGTCAATGGATTTTACGTTGCCGATTATTCAAAAAACCGGTGGTAGTGACGCTGTGCCAATAGCCATTGTTAGTGGATTTATTTTGAGCGTGATGGCGCCGCTATGCATGCTATTTTTTATTAACTTCTGATATATCCATATTGAGCCTAACCGACTCTCGGTTAGGCAGTCCCGCATTTCATGTCTCTGTGTTAACCTGAATCCCCCTTACCTCAACGTCAACTTTAAACTACATAATTGTTTGTTAAATATACTAACGTCTAATTTTTATCCTGTACTAACACCGTATTATCGATATTGCTTTACCAAAACGTAACATAATTGATATTTAGTTTACGTAAACGTTAATGGTGCAATAACTAGATAAGAGCACCCAACCGTCTAGGAAGAGGAGGCGTAAGTGGCAGAATCTATATTAGATGTTAATAACATTTCATTAGCATTTGGGGGTGTAAAAGCCTTAACTGATGTAAGTTTTTCGGTGAAAAAAGGGAGCGTTTTTTCAATTATCGGTCCTAATGGCGCTGGAAAAACGAGCATGTTGAATTGTATTTCTGGTCGGTATCAACCGCAAGAAGGCGCGATTAAATTTGACGGAAAAATAGTAACTAATCTCAGACCCAACGACCGAGCAAACCTTGGCATGGGACGAACCTTTCAAAACCTCGCGCTGTTTGGACACATGTCTGTGCTCGATAACATCATGGTGGGACGTCACCATCTACTTAAAAACAATTGGGTGACAGGACCATTATATTGGCTATCGGGGGCGCAAAAGGAAGAATTGGCTCATCGACGTCATGTTGAAGAAATTATCGACTTTCTGGAAATATCTCATATTCGAAAATCTACCGCAGGCACGCTCTCATATGGCCTTCGCAAACGTGTTGAGTTAGCTCGAGCGATGGCGCTAAAGCCGAAAATGATTTTACTCGATGAGCCAATGGCGGGGATGAACTTAGAAGAGAAGGAGGATATGGCTCGCTATATTCTTGATCTCAATGAAGAGTTCGGTATCACCGTCGTGATGATTGAGCATGATATGGGGGTAGTTATGGATATTTCTCATCAAGTGATGGTACTTGATTTTGGTAAGAAATTGATCAGCGGCGATCCGGAAATGGTGATGGCTGATCCCCACGTTAAACGTGCTTATTTAGGCGAAGAAGTGGACGAATCTGAGGCGGTTGGAGCTTAGAACATGAATACATTGGATACTTTTCCAAAAATACTGAGAGAGAACGCCCGCCAATATCCTAACGATATAGCGATGCGTGAGAAAGAGTTTGGTATTTGGAACGAATTTACATGGCAAGACTACAATAACCGCGTTAAGTGGCTATCTCTTGGCTTGTTAGAGCTTGGCATAGCGCCAGGTGATGCCGTTGCACTCCTTGGCGATAATCGTCCTGAATGGGTGTGGGGCGAAGTTGCAGCACATGCAATGAGATGTTTCTCACTCGGGGTCTATCAAGACTCGATGCATGAAGAAGTGGCTTATTTATTAAATCATGGTCAAGCGACCGTGGTTATTGCAGAAGATGAAGAGCAATGCGACAAACTATTAGAGCTAGGTGATGAGATCACGTCAGTGAAATACATTGTCTATTGCGATCCACGCGGCATGCGAAAGTACGACGATAAACGTTTGATTGATGTTGAAAAAGTATATGACATCGGTCGTCAAGTAGAGCAAAAAAATGCCAAAGCGTATGACGAAATCGTTGAGGCGACAAACCCAGACGACACCGCAATTTATTGTACAACGTCGGGAACCACCTCAAAGCCTAAAATTGCCTTGTTACCCGGTGGTCGTTTCGTTGAGCATTGTGAGGCCTATCTACGTGCTGATCCACGTAAACCCGGTGATAATTATGTCTCAGTGTTACCGTTACCGTGGATTATGGAACAAGTGTATGCGGTAGGCATGTCGCTTATTAGTCGCCAAATCGTTAATTTTGTTGAAGAACAAGAAACCATGATGGCAGATCTACGCGAAATTGGGCCAAATTTTGTATTACTTGCGCCGCGTGTTTGGGAAAACATTATTGCTGACGTGCAAACGCGCATGATGGATTCCACACCGCTTAAGCAAAAATTGTTTAAATTTGCGATGGCTAGAGCCTATAAAGCGTTGGATGAAGGTCGTCACTCTACATTAGCCGAATGGATTTTATTAAAGGCACTACGTGACCGTCTTGGTTTTAGTTTCCTTGATTCTGCGGCGACGGGCGGGGCAGCAATGGGTCCCGATTCATTCAGATTTTTCCATGCGATCGGCGTTCCACTTCGCCAGTTATACGGTCAAACAGAGATGTGTGGTGCTTATACCGTTCATCATGATAACGACATTGACTATGACAGTGTTGGCTTTCCATTTGATAATGCTCAAATCAAGGTGATTAATCCAGACTCGGAAGGCGTCGGCGAAATCGTTGCTAAAACCGTTGGCATGTTCACTGGGTACTTAAATAACGACAAAGCTTACAACGAAGATGTCATCGAGGGTTGGATGCATACGGGGGATGCTGGCTACTTTAAGAAAGGCAACGGTCATCTTGTGGTTATCGATCGTATAAAAGACATGGCGAAAACTGCGCAAGGCGTGAGCTATTCGCCGCAATATATTGAAAATAAATTGAAATTTTCATCATTTATTGCCGAAGCAGTCATTTTGGGGAATGAGCGTGATCACTTAGCAGCCATTGTCTGTATTCGTTTTGGCATCTTGTCAAAATGGGCTGAACAACAAGGTCTTGCCTTCACTAATTACACCAACCTTTCATCATTACCTGAAGTTTACAACAAGATCCAAGCGGAAATTGAAGGGGTGAATCAATCATTACCAGAGGCTCAGAAAATTCAGAAGTTTATTCTGCTTTATAAAGAGCTCGATGCCGATGATGGTGAATTAACGAGAACAAGAAAAGTACGTCGTGGCGTTATCAATGATAAATACGGTGACATCATTGAATCAATTTACAGCGGCGAAGATGCGGTGGACATTGATACTGAAATCACATTCCAAGATGGCAGTAAAACTCGCATTCAAACCTGCTTAAAAGTGGCGACGCTTATTGAGTCGACCAATGTTATCGAATTGGATAGGAAGCAAGCATCATGAATTTTGATTTATTAATGCAGCTAGTCATCAACGGACTCATTGTTGGTTTGTTATATGGCGTAGTGGGGATGTGTTTTGTATTGGTTTATAAATCTACCCAAATTGTAAACTTTGCCCAAGGTGAATTCTTACTTATTGGCGCTTGGGTATGTTGGGCGTTTTTAGTGTATTTCAAAGTGCCATTTGTCGTTGGCTTTTTACTGACGCTAGTCTTTATGGCGGGCTTTGGTGTGTTGCTGCAAATGATAGTACTACGTCCAATGATCGGTGAACCAATTATCTCTGTCATCATGATTACCATTGGTCTTTCAATGTTATTCCAAGCATTGATGAAATGGATATTTGGTGTTTCTGCAGAAAGTTATCCGCAAGTATTTGAAACTGAATCATTCTCTATCATGGGCCTCAATATTGAAGCTGCTTATCTAATGAGTACTGGAATTGCGGTTGTCATCATGGGGCTATTTTATTGGTTCTTTAAATATTCAAAACAAGGCCTTGCTATGCGTGCAACGGCGTTTGATCAGCAAGTCGCGCAAAGTTTGGGGATATCTGTGAAGCATGTGTTTGCCATGAGTTGGGCTATTGCGGCAACCGTTTCTGCTACCGCGGGGATTGTTATAGGAATGGTCAATGGCGTATCAGACTCACTCTCTGTTATCGGTATTAAGGTATTCCCGGCGGTTATTTTAGGCGGACTGGATTCAATTGTTGGTGCCATTGTTGGTGGCTTGATAATTGGCGTGCTTGAAAACGTTGCAGAGTTCTTTGATGGGCAATATCTCCATTGGGGCAATTTGTATGACATTGCGCCATTTTATGTCTTGTTAGTTATTTTGTGGTTCAAACCTTACGGTTTGTTCGGCCAAAAAGATATCGAACGTATTTAAGTTCGGATAAGGAATTAAATTATGTCTACAACGTCTATGCGACCTTGTGGTGACTTTAGAACAAGTTATCAGCAAGACAATACAATATTTGAGACAAAGTTCATTTGGCTACTAGCTGTAGCGAGTGTTGGTCTGCTGTGCCTAGCGCCATTGTTTCTAGATGAATACTTTTTGTCGTTGGCTATTCAGGTGTCCTACTTGGGTATTGCGGCACTTGGCTTAAACATATTGGTTGGCTTTACGGGGCAAATCTCTTTAGGTCACGGTGCCTTCTTTGGCTTTGGTGCGTTTGCATCAGCCTGGATTAATACCCAATTTGGTATCCCGGTTTTCTTTGCTATTCCCCTAGCTGGTTTTCTCACCATGGCGGTGGGAATGATGTTTGGTTTACCGGCAGCACGTATCAAAGGGCTTTATTTGGCAATTGCTACGTTGGCAGCACAGTTCATTATCGAAGATTTCTTTGCTCGTGCTGAGTGGTTCTCTGGTGGCTCTGCTGGCGCTATGGCGGAAAGTGTCGATATCTTTGGCTTTATCTTTGATACGGATCAAAGTTTTTATTACATCGCAATGTTCGCGTTAGTGACTATGTATTTATGGGGCTCAAATCTAATGAGAACTCGTGATGGCCGCGCTTTTGTGGCGGTACGTGACCACTATTTATCTGCTGAAATTATGGGCATTAACCTAACTAAATACCGCTTATTGTCGTTCGGTGTATCAGCTTTCTATGCTGGTATTGGCGGCGCGTTATATGGACATTATTTGGGGTATGTATCAGCCGAAGGTTTTACCATCATGATGTCTATTCAGTTCTTAGCAATGTGTATCATCGGTGGCTTAGGCTCGGTTAAAGGCACGTTGATGGGCGTTATCTTCATGGTGATGTTACCTGAATCGCTCGAGTCTGTGGTTGGTCTGATGAAAGAGACTAGCTGGGGCAATATTCCGGCCGTCGTTGATGGCATTGCTTACTTAAAAGAAATGGCTATCGGCTTGGTGATTATTCTGTTTTTAATCTTTGAACCTGAAGGGTTAGCACATCGTTGGGCGCAAATTAAAAATTACTGGAAGTTCTACCCGTTTTCTTACTAATCAAGACAGTTAAACATTTAAAACTCAAAAACTAGCAGAGCTTGCTCCGCTAACTAATTAAAACAAGAGGATTGTAAAATGAATAAAGTACTATTAGGTTCACTAAGCGCAGTTAGTCTAGCTGTTGCCGCATCTGCTCAAGCAAAAGATGAAGTGTTTGTCGGCCACTTAGCGGATCTTTCTGGGCCAACAGCATTCGTTGGGAAGTATTATGCAGACGGCGTTCGAGATTCCTTAGCGTATATTAATAAAAACGGTGGCATCGATGGCACCACGGTAAACTTTGAAACCATTGATTACGCCTATAAAGTGCCACAGGCAATTGGTGCCTATAAAAAATGGAAATCACGTAAAAAAATGGTGGCGATGCAAGGGTGGGGAACCGCCGATACTGAAGCGTTAATTTCATTTGCTGCAAAAGATAAAATTCCCGTATATTCCGCGTCTTATTCTGGTCATTTAACGGATCCTATGGGTAAAAACCCTCATACTAAAAAGCCTGCTCCTTATAACTTTTTCTACGGTGCATCATACTCAGATGCCTGTCGTGCGTTGGTAAAGTGGGCTGCCGATGACTGGAAAATGAAAGGCAAAAAAGGTCAACCTAAATTTACTCACATTGGGGCCAATCATCCATTCCCTAATGCGCCTAAAAAAGCCTGTGCCGAATATGCCACTGAACTAGGATTTAACGTGATGCCATCGGTTGTTGTGTCCATGAAACCGGGTGATTTTAAAGCACAATGTTTGACGCTGAAAAACTCAAAGACGGACTATGGCTATATTGGTAACTTAGGTGGCTCAGTACTATCACTCATCAAGTCATGTAAAACGGTAAAGACTGACATTCAATTTATGTCCAACATTTGGGGCGGTGATAAAGAAATTTTCAATGCTATTGGTGATGGTGTTAAAGATTACGTTTTCCCGACGATGACGCCGTTTTGGAGTGATGATGTAAAAGGCATGGAACTAGTCCACAAAGTCTCACTGCAATCTGACAAGTCAGGAAAAAAACAACGTACCCATCACTATGTACGTGGTGTTTGTAGTGCTTTTTATATGAAAGAAGCCATGGAATGGGCTAAAAAGAATGGCGGTATCACTGGCGCTAACATCAAAAAAGGCATGTACGCCGTTAAAGACTGGGAGCCGAAGGGATTAGAAGGGGCTTGTATGCCAGCAACATGGACTAACGAAGATCACCGCGGTATCAACACAGTCAATATCTATAAAGGTAACTACGTTGATGGCGCAGTGAAAATCGACAAGGTGTCTGAAGTAACTTTAGAGCGTCGCGATGACTGGTTAGGTTACTAAACACCCTAGCTTCATTGATTAGCGGTATTTACCGCTAATCATACGAGCGTATTTGATGGAGATAAAAATGAGTGCAGTTGAAAAGTTAGCCAGCTCAACGCCGTTACTAAGCGTGAATAACATCGAAGTAGTGTATGACGAAGTCATTCAGGTGTTAAGGGGCGTTAGTCTTGACGTACCAGAAGGTGAAATTGTTACCTTGTTGGGCCCCAATGGGGCGGGAAAATCAACCACATTAAAAGCCATTAGTGGCCTTTTAAAATCGGAGTATGGTGAAGTAACCAAAGGTGATATTCACTTTATGGGGGAGCGACTTGATAAAAAATTCGCAGAAGACGTGGTACGCAGCGGAATATTTCAGGTGATGGAAGGGCGGCGAATTGTTGAAGACATGACGTCTATTGATAATCTAAGATTGGGTGCGTATACCCGAAACGACCGTGAAATTAACAGTGATATCGAAATGGTCTTTGATCTCTTTCCTCGCCTTAAGGAACGTACGGGACTCGCTGGCTATTTATCAGGTGGTGAGCAACAAATGTTGGCCATTGGCCGTGCTTTAATGGCTCGTCCGAAAATGATTTTGCTTGATGAGCCGTCAATGGGATTATCCCCTTTGTTGGTAAAGGAAGTGTTTTCCATTATCGAGCGTATTAGTAAAGAGCAGGGCATTACGATGTTGCTGGTGGAGCAAAATGCCAATTATGCGTTGCGTGCTGCTGATTACGGTTACATCATGGAATCAGGGAAAATCGTGATGGATGGTTCAAGCGAGTCGTTACTTAACAATGAAGATGTAAAAGAGTTTTACCTCGGTGGTGGTAATGAAGAACGAAAAAGCTTTAAGAATCTTAAGTCCTATAAACGCCGTAAGCGTTGGTTATAAAAGAAGGAAGCACCACAATGAGTGAATTTTTCGACGAGCTAGAAACGCAAGATGCACAAACGCGTGAGCAACACTTATTGGGGCAATTGCCTGCGTTAGTGGCGCGAGCAAAGTCAGATTGCGATTATTATCGTTCAACCCTGCTTGATGTTGACCCAACGACTATTAATTCACGCGCGGCATTAGAGCAGCTGCCAATTTTACGTAAAAGTGATTTAATTAAATTACAACAGCAGCAATATCCCTTTGCCGGTATTAACGCTAATTCGGCGCCTATTGAGCGAATTTTCCAGTCTCCGGGTCCTATTTATGATCCGCAAGGGTGTGGCTCAGATTATTGGCGTACTGGACGTGCTTTTTATGCGGCTGGATTTAGACAAGGCGATCTCGTTCAAAACTGTTTGTCTTATCACTTAACACCTGGTGGTTTTATCTTAGATGCAGGCGCTAAAGCGTGCGGTTGTAGTGTGATACCAGCAGGCCCAGGGCAAACTGAGCAACAGCTAGAAGTTATCACTCATCTTAAGCCACAAGGATATTGCGGGACACCCTCGTTTCTAAATATTTTGCGGCAAAAAGGTGATATAAGCTCAATTAAAAAAGCGCTAGTCACTGGCGAAGCCTTGCCAGAATCGTTAAGACTTAGTTTTGAAGATGGTGGGATCAGTGTACTACAAGCGTATGCTAATGCTGACGCGGGGTTAATCGCCTATGAGTCAACCGCTAAAATGGGAATGATTGTCGCGGAAGATATCATTGTTGAAATAGTAAGACCGGGTACGAATAAACCTGTAGCGCAAGGTGAGGTAGGAGAAATAGTGATTACCTGTTTCAACGATGCCTATCCACTTATTCGTTTTGCCACTGGCGATCTTTCTGCGGTATTGTCAGGCCAGAGTCCTTGTGGCCGCACTAATATGATGATTAAAGGCTGGTTGGGCCGTGCCGATCAAACCACTAAAGTTAAAGGCATGTTTGTGCATCCTGAGCAAATAGAACAGATAGTCTGTCATTATCCGGCATTGAACAAAGCGCGGCTTGTGGTTAGCAGTAAAAATCACAACGATGAAATGTTGCTGATTTGCGAAAGCAATGAGCCAGAATCTGTAGATGAAACTGAATTAAGAGATCGCATTAAAGCAGTAACAAAATTAACAGGACGCGTTAAGTTAGTTGGGCCAAACTGTATTGCTAATGATGGAAAGGTTATCGAAGATTTAAGGGTATATAATTAATAGTTGAACTAATTTTTAGTTCGTATGAAAAAAGCGCAGTTCAACTGCGTTTTTTTTCATCTAAAATATGTCATTTTATGCTGAATTAGTGACTTAGCCCCATTGGCAGCTTTCAAATAGGCTGGCATTATGATTGGCCAAATAAGAGAAATAAAATAACAGGTCTAAAATAAATCATGGATTCACTGACGCTATCACCCATTTCATCGGTTAACGGTACTGTTAACCTTCCAGGCTCTAAAAGCCTATCAAATCGCGCGCTACTATTAGCGGCGCTCGCTAGCGGCGAAACCACTATCTATAACCTGTTGGATAGCGATGACATTCGTCATATGCTCAGTGCATTAACGACACTCGGTATCAATTATCAATTAAGTGACGACAAAACGACCTGTGTTGTCCAAGGAAACGGCGGCGCTATAGACATTGATAGCGCCTGCGAGCTTTACCTTGGTAACGCGGGAACTGCGATGAGACCACTGTGTGCAGCGCTGTGTTTAGGCCAAGGGGAGTTCACGTTAACTGGTGAGCCTCGCATGTCAGAGCGCCCAATCGATTCGTTAGTTGAAGCGCTGCAAACCATGGGCTGTGATATTCGTTATCACGATTTTCCGGGTTTCCCACCTGTGACAATTAAAGGCACTGGGTTAAAGGGCGGACACGTAAAAATTGACGGTTCGGTATCAAGCCAATTTTTAACGGCATTTTTGATGGCAGCGCCATTGGCTCAAGATGACATCACTATTGAAATTGTCGGTGAATTGGTGTCAAAACCGTACATTGAAATTACCCTTGATTTGATGGCGAAATTTGGCGTCGATGTTTCCCACGACAATTTGCAGCACTTTTCAATTAAAGGTAAGCAGCAATATCAATCGCCAGGTGATGTCTTTGTTGAAGGGGATGCGTCATCAGCCAGTTATTTTCTAGCCGCTGCCGCGATTAAAGGCGGTACTATTACCGTGACGGGTGTTGGTAGTGAAAGTGTGCAAGGGGACAAGCATTTTGCCGATGTTCTTGAAGCGATGGGGGCAAAGGTCGACTGGCAGCCTCATTCCATTACCGTGAGTGCTGGGCAACTGACCGCTGTAGATATGGATATGAACCATATTCCTGATGCGGCGATGACAATTGCAACTGCAGCATTATTCGCCACGGGCACAACGGCTATTCGAAATATTTATAATTGGCGCGTCAAAGAAACCGATCGTCTTAACGCGATGGCGACTGAATTGCGTAAGGTGGGAGCAATTGTTGATGAAGGTCACGATTTCATCACAATTACGCCACCGAAAAAATTAAGTCATGCAGCAATTGATACCTATAATGACCACCGTATTGCTATGTGTTTTTCATTAGTAGCACTCAGTGATACCGCAGTGACTATCAACGATCCTGGCTGTACAGCAAAAACCTTCCCAACGTATTTCAGCGAGTTTGAACGAATTAGCCATTAACAATTTGTTGCTTTTATTGATGTTTGCTAAAGGTTAAATTTTTGTTTCTATATATCATCTTCAAGCTAGCTCATGTAGAATATGCACCGAAATTTTAACGACTCAGTTGCTGATTAGCGACTGAGTCACGTAGTGCACGCTATCATGGCGTTTTAGTTAGGAGTATACGATGGCCGAAAATTTATCAGTAATTACTATTGATGGACCAAGTGGCGCCGGTAAAGGAACTATCGCTCGTTTATTAGCTGATAAACTAGGTTGGCAATTGCTTGACAGTGGCGCGATTTATCGCGTACTCGCATTGGCAGCTGTTCACCACAATGTTGCTTTGGATAATGAAGATGCGTTAACACCGCTTGCGGGCCATCTTGATGTTCGTTTTGTCAGTGACAACGAGTCTGGCACCATTAAAGTGGTGCTTGAAGGTGAAGACGTTACCCGAGAAATAAGAAGTGAAAAAGTTGGCAATAGTGCTTCTAAAGTTGCTGCATTCCCACGTGTTCGCGAAGCGTTATTGCGTCGCCAACGTGCATTTTTAAGCGAAGAAGGCCTTATCGCTGATGGGCGTGATATGGGAACGATTGTTTTCCCTCAAGCGCCGATTAAATTTTTCTTAACAGCAAGCGCTGAAGAACGTGCGCAGCGCCGCTTTAATCAGTTGCAAGAAAAGGGCTTTGATGCTAACATCCAGTCCCTTTTGAGCGAGATCACTGAACGTGATGAGCGAGATCGTAACCGTACGGTTGCACCGCTTGTGCCGGCAGATGATGCGCTTGTAATAGACTCAACTGGTTTATCTATTGAGAAAGTGCTTGAAAAAGTGCTGGAACATGCGGCGATTGACGCCGAAATATAGCTAAACGGTTACTAAATACTAAGGTTTAATCAAGGATGATAAAACCATAATTAACTACCCCGTTATCGCAGGATTGCGTAGCCGGATTATTAAATGTGAATTAAACATGACAGAATTATCTTTTGCTGAACTGTTTGAAGAATCTCTTCAAGAACTAGAAACTCGCCAAGGCGCCATCGTTAAAGGTACTGTAGTACGTATCGAACGTGGTACTGTATTAGTAGACGCAGGCCTTAAATCTGAAAGCCCAATCTCTGCAGACCAATTCAAAAACGCACTAGGTGAACTAGAAGTTTCTGTTGGTGATGTTGTAGACGTTGCAATTGACGCAATGGAAGACGGCTTCGGTGAAACTCAACTTTCTCGTGAAAAAGCTAAACGCCACGAGTCTTGGGGTGTTCTTGAGAAAGCATTTGAAGAGCAAGAAACTATCGTTGGTGTTATCAACGGTAAAGTTAAAGGTGGTTTCACTGTTGAAGTGAATACTATCCGTGCTTTCCTACCTGGTTCATTAGTAGATGTACGTCCAGTACGTGACACTTCTCACCTTGAAGGCAAAGAATTAGAATTCAAAGTTATCAAACTTGATCAAAAACGTAACAACGTTGTTGTTTCTCGTCGCGCCGTTATCGAAACAGAAAACAGTGCAGAGCGTGAAGAGCTACTAGCTAGCCTACAAGAAGGTATCGAAGTTAAAGGTATCGTTAAGAACCTTACTGATTACGGTGCGTTCGTTGATCTTGGTGGTATCGATGGTCTTCTACACATCACTGACATGGCTTGGAAACGCGTTAAGCACCCAAGCGAAATCGTTGCAGTTGGTGACGAAATCAATGTTCGTGTACTTAAGTACGATCGTGAAAAGACTCGTGTTTCACTTGGTCTTAAGCAAATGGGTGAAGATCCATGGGTATCAATCGCTGGTCGTTTCCCAGAAGGTCACAAACTTACTGGTCGCGTAACTAACTTAACTGATTACGGTTGTTTCGTTGAAATCCAAGAAGGCGTTGAAGGTCTAGTACACGTTTCTGAAATGGATTGGACTAACAAAAACATCCACCCATCTAAAGTTGTTAGCTTGGATGATGTTGTTGAAGTTATGGTTCTTGACATTGATGAAGAGCGTCGTCGTATTTCTCTTGGTCTTAAGCAATGTGTTGCTAACCCATGGTCTGAGTTCTCTTCTAAGTTCGCTAAAGGCGATCGCGTTTCTGGTAAGATCAAATCTATCACTGACTTCGGTGTATTCATCGGTCTTGACGGTGGTATCGACGGTCTTGTTCACTTATCTGACATTTCTTGGAATGTTGCTGGTGAAGAAGCTGTACGTGATTTCGCTAAAGGTGACGAGATTGAAGCTGTTGTTCTTGCTGTTGATGCAGAACGTGAGCGTATCTCTCTTGGTATCAAGCAATCAGAAGAAGATCCATTCAACAACTACCTAGCTGATAACAAGAAAGGTGCTATTGTTAAAGGTAAAGTAACAGCTGTTGACGCTAAAGGCGCAACTATTGAACTTGCTGATAGCGTTGAAGGTTACATTCGTGTTGCTGACATTTCACGTGACCGCATCGAAGATGCTTCTACAGAATTATCAGTAGACCAAGAAATCGAAGCGAAATACGTTGGTGTTGATCGTAAGAACCGCGTAATTAGCCTATCTATCCGCGCTAAAGACGAAGCTGAAGAAAAATCAGCAGTTGAAAGCGTAAACAATGCAGAAGAGAGCTTCTCTTCAAATGCAATGGCTGAAGCGTTCAAAAACGCAAACCGTGACTAATTAATAGTTGACTGGGGCGTGTAAACGCCTCATTCTATTAATAATCATACTGCTAAGAGGAAGGTTTATGACTAAGTCAGAATTAATCGAAAGATTAGCCCTGAAACAATTACATTTGTCAGCAAAAGATATTGAGAGTGCTGTTAAAGACATGCTTGATATGATGGCAAACACCTTGTCATCAGGTGATCGAATTGAAATTCGAGGTTTTGGTAGCTTCTCGTTGCATTATCGTGCACCACGTACTGGGCGTAATCCTAAGTCTGGTGAAACGGTTGAGTTAGGGTCAAAATATGTCCCTCACTTTAAGCCAGGTAAGGAATTACGTGAGCGAGTTAACGCCAGCCTTAATGCATAGTTACTATTAGTAACTGTTTGTGTTCAAAAAGCGACCTTTGGGTCGCTTTTTTTATATTCGTTAAATAATGGCTAGCAAGGCGATTGATTTTCTTAGATAATAGGCCCAACTTTACTGGGAATATTCATCGTATTCTTAAGCATATTTTTCAGGTATTTCTCAGAGCTAGCGTTTTAAGGAGCGACAATGAAAGTTGTATTAACGACCATGATAGTGATTGTGTTTTTTACGATTGCCGCTCTATTTGGCGCAGTGAACAACACGATGGTCGATGTTAATTACCTCGTCGGTCAAGGTAGTTTCAATATAAGTATTGCACTTGGAATCGCCTTTGTAAGTGGCTTTACTATTTGTTGGGTGATCTTCTATTCAATGTATTTGCAGCTAAAGTTAAAACTCGCCTTAACCAATAAAAAACTAGCAGCCGCGCAACACGATGATACAAATATCATTGTTAGCGAGAAAGTTTAGACAGGTATTATGGAGTTACTTTTTCTTTTATTACCCATAGCTGCAGCGTACGGTTGGTACATGGGAAGAAGAAGTGCTGGTCATCAGCATCAGCGAGATGTGAGTGAACACTCTAAAAATTATTTTGCTGGTTTAAATTATTTATTATCTGATGAGCCCGATAAAGCGGTTGATCAGTTTATTTCACTTGTCGAAGTTGATAGCGAAACCATAGAAACTCATCTCGCTTTAGGCCGACTTTTCAGGCAGCGAGGTGAAGTAGATCGCTCCCTAAGAATTCACCAAAATTTGCTTGCTAGGCCGAACTTAAGTCATGAACAACGTGACAATGCGCTATTTGAGCTGGCAAACGACTACCTTCAAGCTGGACTCATCGACCGTAGCGCCAATTTGTTTATTGAATTATCCGAAAACAAAGTCTATCAAGAAAAATCTCTTGGCCACTTGGTTTGTATTTATCAGAAAACTAAAGATTGGCAACAAGCTATCGATACATCGCGATTACTCGTTGACCTTGGCAAGCGCCAGCTGATTCCTGCGCGTGCTCACTTTTATTGTGAGCTATATGAAAGCAGTGATGATAACGATGATGTAACGCTACTCAAACGTGCGTTACAGGTTGACGCTGGCTGTACAAGGGCCAGATTATTACTGGGGCAACATTATTACGAGCGCGATGAATTTGAGAATTGCCAGCTTATTATTGATCAATTTTTAGCGCAAGATATTGACTTTTTTAGAGAGGCAATAGATCTATTTATTAAGTGCTATCAAGCGCGAGATCAGTTAGCGTTACTGGCGATTAAGTTGGAAGATGCGATTGCAAAAGGCGCGGGCATTGCGACCTTAATGGCAAAAATTGAACTCGCAGGTGACAAATTAGATAATGCTCAAGTCGAGCACATGCTAACGAAGCATTTGTTCGAAGCGCCAAGTGTCATCGGTTTCTACCACTTAATGCAAGTTCAAATAGATGTTGCGGAAAATGGTAAAGCAAAAGAGAGTTTATTGCATTTGAAAGCACTGGTTGCCGAACAGCTAAAAGTGCGTCCTGTTTATCGCTGTGGAAGTTGTGGATTCAGTGCTAAAAAAATTCAGTGGCAATGTCCATCGTGTCTTACGTGGGGTAGTGTAAAACCTATTCGCGGACTGGATGGCGATTAATATTTATTGTAAAAAAGGTAAAGAGTAAACATGAATAATCAGTCAAAAGTTGTGGTTGCATTAGATTTCGATGATCAAAACAAAGCACTTGCCTTTGTCGATACGATTGATCCACAAAGCTGTCGTTTAAAAGTTGGCAAAGAAATGTTTACTTATTTTGGCCCAGAGTTTGTGAAGCAATTGGTTGCTAAAGGATTTGATGTTTTCTTGGATTTAAAATTTCATGACATTCCCAATACGGTTGCAAAAGCGGTTGCAGCAGCCGCCAAACTTGGCGTTTGGATGGTTAATGTGCATGCGAGTGGCGGCGAGAAAATGATGAGAGCGGCCAAAGAGGCCCTAGTACCTTACGGTGATAAAGCGCCAATTTTAATTGCTGTGACGGTGCTCACCAGTATGGAACATTCTGAACTTGAGTTGATTGGTGTTGACGCTGAGCTAGATGAACATGTTGTACGTTTGGCATCATTAACTAAAGATTGCGGTTTAGATGGTGTCGTGTGTTCAGCACAAGAAGCAACACGATTAAAATCGGAACTTGGCAATCAATTTCAATTAATTACACCGGGAATCAGACCCGCGGGCAGTGCTGTCGGCGATCAAAAACGCATAATGACACCTGAAAAAGCAGTCGCGGCAGGCAGTGATTATCTGGTAATAGGCCGGCCTATTACGCAATCGGAAACGCCGCAACAAGTATTGGCTGATATTAATCAATCGCTCAATTCATAGTGTTTTGAATGACACTAACGACTAGCCGCTCTCGAGCGGCTTTTTTGTGTCTAGCGCATTTCATAGTGAGAGAAAAGAGAGTTTACAGAATATTTGTTAAACGCATGTTCACCTTACGTAAGATTTGTTATATATTTAAACGTACGTTTAAAAGTGATGTTTAATAATAATAGGAAAAACGCCATGACTGAGTTTAAACCCCCGCTAGAAGATATGAATTTTCTGCTATCAAATGTCTTTAACGTTGAGCAGTTGTGGCAAAGTATTCCTGCACTTGCAGAATCTGTCGATGTTGATACTGCCCAGGCCATATTAGAGGAAGGTGGCAAACTTGCTAGCAATTTAGTTGCACCACTTAATCGCAGTGGCGATGAGGAGGGGGCAAATTGGCATGATGGTAAGGTTACAACGCCAGAAGGGTTCAAAGAGGCATTCAGTACTTTTGCTGACGGCGGTTGGGGCGGTTTGTGTGGTGATGCAGACTACGGCGGTATGGGGATGCCTAAAATGCTCGGTGTCTTGTTTGATGAAATGATGTATGCCGCTAATAGTTCATTTACGTTGTATCCTACATTGACGGCCGGTGCATGTTTGGCCCTTAATGCTCATGGTAGCGAAGCGTTAAAAACGACATACCTACCCAATTTATATAGTGGTCACTGGTCAGCCTCAATGTGTTTAACTGAGCCACACAGTGGCACGGACCTTGGGCTTATTAAGACAAAGGCGGTACCAAATGATGAGGGGAGCTATGACGTCACTGGTACGAAAATATTTATTACTGGTGGTGAACATGATCTCACAGAAAATATTATCCATCTTGTACTAGCGAAACTACCTGATGCACCAGATGGCGCTCGGGGAATATCGTTATTTTTAGTGCCAAAGTTAACCGTTGAAAATGGTCAATCGACGAGCTCTAATAACGTATCTTGTGGTTCTATTGAGCATAAAATGGGTATCAAAGCGTCAGCGACCTGTGTGATGAATTTTGATGGTGCGAAAGGGTATTTAGTTGGCGAGCTTAATAAAGGCCTCGCCTGTATGTTTACCATGATGAACTACGAGCGCCTGTCGATTGGTATTCAAGGTATTGGATGTGGCGAAATGGCATATCAAGGTGCGGCTGAATATGCGAAGGAGCGCTTGCAAAGTAAAGGTGTAGGCGAACTACGTGATACATCAAAAGCAGCTGATCCTATTGTTGTTCACGGCGATGTGAGGCGCATGTTGTTAACAGCTCGTGCAAATAACGAAGGAAGCCGTGCGTTTGCCCTGTATATTGCAAAACAATTAGACATCGCCAAGTTTAGCGACAATCAACAAGATGTGGAAAAGGCGACAAGTTTAGTGGCCTTGCTTACGCCCGTCGCTAAGGCTTTTTTTACTGATTTAGGGTTAGAATCAACAGTACTTGGACAGCAAGTATTTGGTGGCCATGGTTATATTAGAGAATGGGGAATGGAACAGCTCGTTCGCGATGTTCGAATTGCTCAAATATACGAAGGAACGAATGGTATTCAAGCATTGGATCTAATTGGTCGAAAAGTCGCCGCGAATGGCGGCAAAGACTATGAGATTTTCAGTCAAGAAGTTCGCGATAACATCGTCGCATTTAACCAAAGTGACCTTGTCAGTAATGGCCGGTTGTCAGTGATGTATCGCGAACTAGAATCAGCAATGAATATGCTTGATGATCTAACAAAAATTGTTTTAGAGCGTGCCACTGACGGCAATGAACTTAACGGCAATGCTGTTGATTATCTCAATGCGTTTGGCTATGCAGCATGTGCTTATATGTGGTGCCTAACATCAACAAGTGCCATTAACGCTCAAGCGAGTAGTGACAACCCGTATTTGGAAAATAAATTGCTTGTTGCCGAGTTCTTTTTTGCACGTTTATTACCTAAACAGTGTGCTTTCGCTAAGTCGATAAAAGCGGGTGTTAGTTCGCTAATGGCGATGCCTAATGATATGTTTTAGATAACTTAGTCATTAATAAAAGCCGAGCTTCATGCTCGGTTTTTTTATATCTGGTAAAAAATCCTAATTTTTTTCTTTTATTGAGTTGAAAAGAACATTGCTACCCCCATAACTAAAGCTAAGCGTACGTTACCTTTACGAAAATACGCATGATGATGTTATTAAATTTTGGAGTTAAGCATGTCAGAAACAACACAAACTCACGGCTTTCAAACGGAAGTAACCCAGATCTTACAATTGATGATCCATTCACTGTATTCAAATAAAGAAATTTTTCTTCGTGAATTGGTATCAAATGCAGCAGATGCGGCCGATAAGTTGCGCTTTAAAGCGTTAGAAGATAACAGCCTTTATGAAGGTGATGGTGACCTGCGTGTTCGCATTAGCTTTGATAAAGAGGCGCGTACGATTACGATTAGTGATAACGGTATCGGTATGTCTCGTGATGATGTTATTAATCATCTCGGTACTATTGCTAAATCAGGCACAGCGGAATTTTTTGAAAACCTGTCAGGTGATCAAGCGAAAGACAGTCAATTAATTGGTCAGTTTGGCGTTGGTTTCTATTCTGCATTTATTGTTGCTAACAAAGTTGTTGTAAATACTCGTAAAGCGGGTGAGAGTAGCGACCAAGCAGTTCGTTGGGAATCAGAAGGCAAGGGTAGTTTCGATCTAACTGATATCGTAAAAGAAGAACGTGGTACTGAAATCATTCTTCATTTAAATGAAGAAGAGGACGAGTTCCTAAATGACTATCGTCTGAAGCAAGTTATCGGTAAGTATTCTGACCACATCTCAGTAAGCGTTGAGATGTTTAAAGACGAGGTTGCTGAAGTTGAGGTCGAAGACGGTGATAATGTTCCAGCAGTACCCGCACATTGGGAAGCGATTAACAAAGCGACAGCATTGTGGACGTTAAGTAAGTCAGAGCTTGAAGACACTGATTACCAAGAATTCTACAAGCACGTTGCCAATGACTTTCAAGATCCATTAACGTGGGCACATAATAAAGTTGAAGGTAAATTAGAATACACTAGTTTGTTGTACATTCCTGCTAAGGCACCATGGGATATGTATAACCGCGAAGGAAATAGTGGCTTAAAACTCTACGTGCAACGTGTTTTCATTATGGATGACGCTGAGCAATTTATGCCAACGTATCTACGTTTCGTTAAAGGGTTGGTCGACTCTAACGATCTACCGTTAAATGTTTCTCGTGAAATCCTGCAAGAAAATAGCGTCACTAAGCAAATGCGAAGTGGTTGTACTAAGCGTGTGCTACAAATGCTTGATAAAATGGGCAAGAAAGATAGCGATAAGTATCAGTCATTCTGGAAAGAATTTGGTCAAGTACTTAAAGAAGGTCCAGCCGAAGACACTGCGAATAAAGACGCTATTGCAAAACTATTGCGCTTTGCTTCAACACATAATGACACTGAAGAGCAGAATGTTTCGTTAGAAGATTACATTTCTCGTATGGCTGAAGGTCAAGATGCAATCTACTATATTACTGCAGATAGCTTCCAAGCAGCTAAAAATAGTCCTCATCTTGAGCAACTACGTGCTCGTGGTTTTGAAGTGCTACTGATGTCAGATCGTATCGATGAATGGCTAATGAGTCATTTAACGGAATACAATGAGAAATCGTTCCAATCGGTCGTTAAATCTGATTTAGATTTAGGTGAGGTTGATGATGAGACTAAAGCTAAGCAAGAAGAAGTAGAAAAGTCATTAGAATCAGTAACCGAGCGAATTAAAGCAGCATTGGGTGAAGAAGTTAAAGATGTACGAGTGTCTCATCGTTTGACGAATACGCCGAGCTGTATCGTGTCAGATGGTCAAGATATGACGAGTCAAATGATTAAGTTGATGGAAGCTGCTGGTCAGCCAGTACCTCAAACCAAATTCATTTTTGAGTACAATCCTGAACATACACTAGTGAAGCATTTGGCTGATGAACAAGATGATGCACGTTTTGAAAAATGGGTTGATGTATTATATCGTCAAGCTCAATTATCTGAGCGCGGTTCGATTGAAGATCCTGCAGGATTCATTAACAAAATGAACGAATTAATGTTAGATTTAGCTAATTCAAAATAATCTAAAGTATTGATTATGAAAGCCACTGTCGGTTAACCGACAGTGGCTTTTTTTATGGGAAGAGTTTTTAGATTAGTACCAATTTTAACAAGTACAAGTGGGCAAATATTTAATGCAATTGGTATAAGACAATGAATAAGTGATGTCGCGAGCGTGATAAAAATCGACATTCAATGGTCTCTAAAGAGTTGGGTAAACATAAAAATATATTATGGTAGCCACGTCGCTTTATATAAATACAACATTTATTTATAGGTGTTGACGGTGTTATCTATTAAATGAAAAAATGCACAGTACATAAGGAATTCGATTTAAATAAAAAGTAACAATTATGCAAATAAATTCAGCTCGATTACTGATTGATAAACTTAAACGAGATGATGCGTCGTTTATCATCAAATTGTTAAACCAGCCAAGTTTTCTTGAAATGATTGGTGACAGAAAAGTTCATGATACCGCCAGCGCAATTACATTTATGGAAGAGGGGCCTTGGCAAACTTATCCCGAAAATATTGGCATGTTATGCGTTCGCAACAAAGAAACTGGTGAGGCAATTGGCCTATGTGGCTTTATGCAGCGCGACTACCTAAACAGCCCTGATCTTGGTTATGCCTTTTTAGAATCGACACATGGCCAGGGCTATGCAATAGAAGCGGCACAAGCTGTAATGCTTTGGGGGAAATCGCTCAATCAATTTAGAACGATTGGTGCTATGACTAATAAGAATAACGTTGCTAGTATCGGCTTACTCGCTAAACTTGATTTCGTGGAGATGAAGACTGAGAATTTATGCGATGAGCTTAAAGGGTTACGCTATTTTGAACGTCAAATTTAGCGTATAAAAAAAGCGCCATCAAGGCGCTTTTTTAGATATGTTAACGCTCAAATTAAAACGCTGAAGTATCGCTAAATAATCCAACTTTTAGATCTTTAGCTGCATAGATTTCACGACCATCAACTTCCATCGTTGCATCAGCCATCCCCATAACCAGCTTACGGTTAATAACACGCTTCATGTTGATTTTGTACGTTACTTTTTTCGCGTCAGGTAATACTTGGCCAGTAAACTTAAGTTCACCCACACCTAGTGCGCGACCACGGCCTGTACCGCCAATCCAACCAAGGTAGAAACCAACAAGCTGCCACATGGCGTCTAAACCAAGACAACCAGGCATTACAGGGTCGCCAATGAAGTGACAATCGAAGAACCATAGATCTTTAGTGATATCTAGTTCAGCGATGATTTCGCCTTTGCCAAATTCGCCGCCGTCTTCCGTCATGCTAACGATGCGATCCATCATTAACATGTTTGGTGCTGGTAGTTGTGGATTACCTTCACCGAATAATTCGCCGCGGCCACTAGCCAGTAGATCTTCTCTTGTGTAACTTGATTTTTTAATCATTTTTTTAAATCACCGTATAAATTTGTGGGCTAGGTTAGCGAACACCTGTACGCTAGACAACTCCGATGAGCACGTTACCAGAATTTTAAACGAGATAACAATGATATCTGTGGCGCTTGAGGGTTATTCAAATCATCGATCCGTCCCTCTATCGCGCCATATAACGACTCAGGGGGATAACAACCGTCGTGATCTAACACGCCAGCTGGTAGACTAAAGCCTAAACCAATGGCTTGCTCTATGTGGTCTACTGGAAAGATAGAAAATTGATTTGATTCAATCGCGTCTCGTATTTCTTGTGGCAGATTTAAATTAGGCACATTTGACGCAGGAATGATAACCCCTTGTTGCTTATCAAACCCGTTAGCTTTACACACATTATAAAAGCCGACAATTTTTTCATTGACGCCGCCAATGGCTAAGATATTACCAAATTGATCCATGGCACCTGTTACTGCAATCCCTTGATTAAGCGGCTTTTGCGCAAAGGCTGACAATAAACACAACAAACTAGCCATCGCTGCGCTATCGCCGTCGATACCTTGATAAGATTGCTCAAATACAAGATTTGCATCAAGTGGAATTTCATCGTCCATTGCAAATTTTTGATGGAGATAAGAGGTCAAAATTGCAACGCCTTTAGCGTGAATATTACCTGCTTGATCGACTTTACGTTCTACATCGCCAATATCACCATCGCCGTAATAAACAGCCGCGGTTACTCTAGAAGGTTCACCAAAGCTATCTAAATCCGTGTCTAATACTGATAAGGCATTGATTTGACCGATTTGTTGACCATCAGTTACCAATAAAAGCTGCTTATCCTTGATAGCTTCAAAGCTGTATTGTGCTATACGGTTTTTACGATGATTAAAGGCATCAATGGCTTGTAAAATATGCTCACTATCAATTTTTGATTTATCTTGTGCAAAAACTTGCGCTTGTTGAATTAATGATTTGAACATCGCGCTATCTAGTGACATTCGTTGTTGATGTTCAATTAAGAACGATGAGTAATTCATCAGTGCTACTAATGCGTCACTGGTTAAATCTACACAGTTGGCGCGACGAGCGATGTTTTGTAAATAACCGGCGTATTTAACAAAGTCTTGCTCGTTTTCCAACGCAAATTGGTGATTTACTTCAGCGATAAGAGGAAATAGCTGAATAATATCAGGATCTAAATCTAGGAGGCCTTTGTAAGACAATGCATCGCCCACGAGAATAATCTGAGTTTTTAAATCAATCGCTTGTGGATCGAGCCAATGATTAGCACTGGTCCATTTTATTTGGCGATCAAATAATGAAGACTTTAACTCAAACCACAATTGTGGGTTTTCTAATAGGCGATCACTAGGTAAAACAAGTACGCCACCATTGGCTTGATGAAGCAATCCTGGTTGTAATAAGTGATGGTTAGCGACCGTCGTGCCTTGCTCAGTAATATGAGCAATATCACCGAACAGTTTAACGCTGTCCGGATTGTCACAAAAAACAATTGGAAAGGTATCATCGGCTTGATGAGTCACAAAGTTATTGACCAAGATGGGATGGCTTAACGCATAACCATTATCAAGCTGCTTAGCTAAATCATTTAAAAACGTCAGCACCTTAGGTAAACGTTTAAAGACTTTTAGTAGTGGTGCTAATTCGTCACTAAAAAATTTTGTATCACTCTCGGGTTTCTCTGTGGTCAAACTGCTAGCGCGCTTGAGCCACGAGTGAACCAAACGGCTAAACTTAATTCCTTGACCCTGTGGTAAATTCAAACAAATTGGCGTGCGGGCATTGGTTACATCTTCACAATATACGACGTCAAATACGTTATCAGTCACCAGCGGGTTGGACAGCAATAGCTCTCTAATGAGGGCTTTAGAGTCGATAGCAGGATAGCCTAGAACCATCATATGTTGTTCGCTACATTGCGGCGTAGAGAAAAACGTGAAGGCATTTTGTGCGCGTTCTTGCCCTAAACTTAGGCCGACGGCATCTAGCCATGAATGATTCTCTAACAGGGTTTTCGCATGCTGCTGATCAAATCCTAATTGCTGTTTGGTTAACCCTGCTACTTTATTCAACGACGACTTCCTTCTAACTAATTATCTGTTTCTATTAAACTTATCACGCATCAACATCTTATGGCTAGCAGTTATCGTACGGTAACGGCCAAACCTTTTAAGTAAAATCCTTCAGGAAAAGTACTGGCAATAGGATGATCTGATGCTTGAGATAGACGTGCAATGATTTGGGCATCGCGTTTAGCATCAAGCGCTGCATCGGCGACAATTTTTTGGAATAAATCACTCGCCATTAACCCTGAACACGAATAGGTTAATAGTGTGCCGCCAGGATTAAGTAGTTGCATCGCCACCATATTGATGTCTTTATAACCGCGGCAAGCGCCATTGAGCTGAGATTTGTTATCAGCAAATTTTGGCGGATCTAAAATAATCACATCAAAGGTTTTGCCTTCGTCACGATAGCGACGTAGCAATTTAAATACGTCTGCTTGCACGAAATCGACTTTAGACATGTCCAATTGATTGATTTCAATGTTCTGCTTAGCGATATCAAGGGCGCTTTGTGAGAGATCAACATTGGTAAAATGCTTGGCGCCTTCTTTCATAGCGTAGATACCGAAGGTACCGGTATAACTAAAACAGTTCAAGACGGTTTTGTCTTTACAGAAACTGCCTGCGATTCGGCGATTATCCCGTTGGTCAAAATAAAATCCAGTTTTGTGACCGCCTGTGATGTCAACCAAAATATCAACACCGTTTTCTTTCACTAATGTTAGCGCCGCAGGTTCATCACCTTTAACTAACCCTTTAGTCGGCTCAAGTCCTTCTTTTTTACGCACGTCAACATCAGAGCGATCATAAATATTGTGCTCAGGGTAAAGTGCATCAAGCGCTGCAATAATATGATGACGGTTGTACTCTGCTCCGGCGCTAAGTAACTGACAAACAAGTGTGTGATCATAGTGATCAATAGTAATGCCAGGTAAATAGTCAGATTCTGCAGCCACTAAACGAAAACCGGTTAGCTGTTGATCTTTGATAAGCGCGGTTCTGGCTTGTGCTGCTGCGCTAATACGCTGTTTGAAAAATTCAACATCGATGGCAACATTAGGCTCAAAAGACCAAATACGAACGCGAATTTGTGACTCTGGTGAATAAGCACCAGCGGCTAACCATTTACCTTGTGCATCAAGAATATCAACGGTCTCGCCCAATTCAGGCTTGCCTTTAACTGACTTTATCGCCATTGAAAATATCCAAGGATGACGGCGATTTAACGCTTTTTCGCGACCGGGTTTTAAAATAATTGAAGCGTTGTTTGACTGTTGCATGAAGTTACCTTGGACAGGAAAGTAGAGTGGGGCGAGATTTTACTGACGGACCCCGTTGGGTGCAACTTATTTCAAGGTTTAGCGCGGTTAAATTCCGTTTTAGGTCACATTAGTGGAAACAATTTCAGTAATGAGCATTCTAGTGGTTAAAAAGGCAGGGAGTATGGCTAAAAATCAACGGCATAGCCTAGCTATTGTCGTAAGCATCGCGTAGAATTGCCCACCTTTGTCAAATTCAATAAATAGTGATGAATAATCAAGCTAGGCTTTACATCGGCCAGTAATTAAACATCGCTCATTAACCATTACTATGGGAAAGCTTAATGCAGCAACTTGAACCAATTGTTAAGCAAGCACAAGATGAAATTACTCAAGCGACTGATCTCAACACCTTAGATCAAGTGCGCGTTACCTACTTAGGTAAAAAAGGTAAAATGACTGACTTGCTTAAATCGTTAGGCCAATTGTCTAACGAAGAACGTCCAAAAGCAGGGCAGTTAATTAACCAAGCAAAACAGAAAATTCAAGCTGCGCTAGTTGAAAAAGGTAACGTACTACGTACTGCAGAGTTAAATGCTAAGTTAGCGAGTGAATCGATTGACGTGAGTCTTCCTGGTCGTCGTTTAAGTGCTGGTACTGTTCATCCGGTTAATCGCACTATTGAGCGCATCGAAAGCTTTTTTGGTGAGCTTGGCTTTAGCGTTAAAGCAGGTCCTGAAGTTGAAGATGATTTCCATAACTTCGACGCATTAAATATTCCTGACCATCACCCTGCGCGTGCTGATCACGATACATTTTACTTCGATCCTAAAACCGTATTAAGAACACAAACATCTTGTGTGCAAATTCGTACGATGGAAGTTGAGAAGCCACCATTGCGTATCATATCGCCAGGTCGTGTATATCGTAACGATTACGATCAAACACATACGCCAATGTTCCACCAAGTGGAAGGCTTGATGGTTGATAAAAATGTTAGCTTTACCCAGCTTAAAGGCATTTTGCATGACTTCTTAAAGAACTTTTTTGAAGAAGATTTAGAAATTCGTTTCCGTCCATCATATTTCCCATTCACTGAGCCGTCAGCAGAAGTAGACGTTAAAGGAAAAAATGGTTGGTTGGAAGTATTAGGTTGCGGCATGGTTCACCCAGAAGTATTACGCAGTGCAGGTATTGACCCTGAAGAATACACTGGTTTTGCATTCGGTATGGGTGTCGAGCGTTTAACCATGCTGAGATATGGCGTTGATGATTTACGTTCGTTTTTCGAAAACGACGCACGCTTCCTAAAACAGTTTAAATAAGGTTATCACATGAAATTTAGTGAATCATGGCTACGTGAGTGGGTTAACCCTAGCGTAAGTAGCGAAGAATTATCGGCCCAATTAACAATGGCTGGCTTAGAAGTCGATGATATCGAGCCAGTTGCTGCTGAGTTTACCAACGTTGTTGTTGGTGAAGTCGTTGAGTGCGGTCAGCACCCTGATGCAGATAAATTACAAGTTACCAAGATTAACGTTGGTGAAGAAGAGCTTGTCGATATCGTTTGTGGCGCAAAAAACTGTCGCCAAGGTTTAAAAGTTGCAGTAGCTAAAGTTGGTGCCGTATTACCGGGCGACTTTAAAATTAAGAAAGCGAAACTTCGCGGACAACCGTCATTTGGTATGCTGTGTTCGTTTAGCGAATTAGGCATGGCGGATGAAAGTGATGGCATTTTAGAACTGCCATTAGACGCGCCAATTGGTACAGATGTCAGAGAGTATCTTTCATTAAATGATGTATCTATTGATGTTGATTTAACGGCTAATCGCGCCGATTGTCTAGGTATTAAAGGTTTAGCGCGTGAAGTTGCTGTGCTTAACAATATTGATGTTACTGCACCGGCGATCACACCTGTTGACGTAACTATTGAAGATAGTGTTGCGATTAAACTAAGCGCACCTGAGTCATGTCCGCGTTATCTTGGTCGTGTAATTAAAGGTATTGACGTTAAAGCAGCGACACCATTGTGGATGAGCGAAAAACTACGTCGTAGTGGCGTTCGAAGCATCGATGCTGTGGTTGACGTGACTAACTACGTATTGCTTGAATTGGGTCACCCAATGCACGCCTTTGATTTATCGGCAATTGACGGTGGTATCGATGTACGCATGCCAACAGCCGCTGAAAAGCTAACATTGTTAGACGGCAACGAAGTGACGCTTAACGATGATACATTAGTGATTGCAGATGATAACAAAGCATTAGCGATGGCTGGTATTTTTGGCGGTGAAAGCAGTGGTGTTAACGATTCAAGTGAAGATATTTTCTTAGAAAGTGCGTTCTTCGGTAAATTGGCCATTGCGGGCCAAGCACGTAAATACGGTTTACATACCGATGCTTCTCATCGTTACGAGCGCGGTGTTGATCCTAAACTGCAATTTGATGCAATGGAGCGCGCAACACAGCTATTACTAGAAATCGTTGGTGGTCAAGCTGGCCCAATCGTTGAAGCGGTAGCGACAGAGCATTTGCCAACGTCAAACAGCATTGAATTACGCCGCAGTCGTTTAGATCGCATTATTGGTATTTCAATTGACAGTGACAAAGTGACAGAGATCCTAACGCGTTTAGGAATCGACACTGTTGTTAGCGATAGTGGCTGGACTTGTCAGTCGCCATCATACCGCTTTGATATCAATATTGAGTCTGATCTTATTGAAGAAGTGGCGCGTGTATACGGCTACAACAATATTCCTAACGAGTCGCCAGCGGGTATGTTGGTCATGAGTGAGCACAAAGAGCAAGCGTTAAGTGTCAATAACTTACGCAATGCGATGGTGGCCCGCGGTTTTAATGAAGCCATTACTTATAGCTTTGTTGATCCCAAGAAACAGCAAGTGTTATTCCCAGAGCTTGCGGCAAAAGTGTTACCACACCCGATCTCTGCTGATATGTCAGTGATGCGCGTTAGTTTGTGGACAGGATTGATTCAAGCCGTTAGCAATAACCAAAAACGCCAACAAGGCCGTGTTCGTTTGTTTGAGACAGGTTTACGTTTCTATCCAAATGAAGCAAGTGAACATGGAATTTCACAAGATCCGATGATTGCAGGTGTTATTGCTGGTGGTATTAGTGACGAGCATTGGGACTTAGAGTCTCGCGCAGCAGACTTCTTTGATCTTAAAGGTGACTTAGAAGCGCTGATGGAATTAACCGCTGATATTGACCAATTTGAATTTAAAAAAGCCAACATTGATGCGCTACACCCTGGTCAATCGGCAGAAATTTTCGTTAACGATGAGTCAGTTGGCTTCATAGGAGCCATTCATCCACAGCATGAAAAGGCGCTTGGCCTCAATGGTCGTACCATTGTTTTTGAGATTACTCAAGCCGCTCTTTTACAAAGAAAATTGCCTGAATCCGTTGCCCAGTCTAAGTTTCCAGCTAACCGCCGAGACATTGCTCTCGTCGTCAAAGAAGACGTGAATGCAAAAGAAGTTATAAAAAGCATACAAAATGTTGGCGAAAATCAGTTAGTTGGCATAAACTTGTTTGATGTATACCGCGGTCAAGGTATCGAAGAAGGTTACAAGAGCTTAGCAATTGCATTAATTTTGCAAGACGCGACTCGAACGTTAGAAGACAAAGACATTGCATTGGTTGTCGAAAAAGCAGTCAAAGCAGCTAATGATTCATTTGATGCAACTTTAAGAGACTAGAATATGGCCTTAACTAAAGCCGATATGGCAGAACATCTATTTGAAAATTTGGATTTTAGTAAAAAAGAAGCCAAGGAAATGGTAGAGCTATTTTTTGAAGAGCTACGTGGCTGTTTAGAAAAGGGCGAGCAAATTAAACTATCAGGTTTCGGAAACTTTGATTTACGTGATAAAGCGGAGCGTCCAGGTCGTAACCCTAAGACCGGTGAAGACATTCCAATTTCTGCACGCCGTGTTGTAACCTTTAGAGCTGGTCAAAAGCTAAAAGCTCGCGTTGAGCAGCTTGAAGCAAAAGACTAATAGCCCTCTGAAAAGCTAGTTAAGTAAACGTCTAACTTCGGTTAGACGTTTACTTGTGTTTGCTAATTAACCTTCTATACTGTGAATCAATGTAGATTCATAGCACGTCATTTATTATTCTTATTTATCACTTCTTATCACTTTATTATTCTACTTCGCTAAAAGCTCGAATGTCGGAAGAGTTATCCCAATTTGACTATCAAAATTTCGCTATGCACGCCGCTTCAAACTTTTAATACCAATTGCATTAAATAGGTGATCTGATTGTGCTAAGAGAAAATCGACAAGTACAAGGTGCTCGAATGACTAATAGCCGGCTATTAGGATTGAGAGCAACGCAGTAATCGTTGATTTTAACCAGCACAAGTGGTCAGTCAATTAATACAATTGGTATAATTATCGATATGATAGACAGCTACTAAAGGGGCTTTGCAAAGCTACTGCTGTTGGATTGAACTGGCACGCTACTCGCTATTATGGCGTCATTTTCGAATGAGAGTGCTTAGATGAAAGAATAAAAAGTATGGATAGACGATGAAGAGCGCGGAATATGCAACTGAGCAAGCCAAAGCGGCTTGCTCAGTCTGTATACTAGACCTTGAACTGAGAAACAGCCTCGTTAAGTGCATTTGATTGTGCTGCTACTTCATGGCTCATTTCCGAGTTTTTATCCGATAATTCAGAGGTCTCGTCGGTGACGTCACGAATAGTTACAACATGCTTATTAACTTCGCTTGCTACCGCACTTTGCTGCTCAATCGCCGCAGCGACTGATTGGGCCATTCCTAAAA
>MPDF01000010.1 GCA_001874365.1 Gammaproteobacteria bacterium MedPE
ACCTTCGCCGTTGTAATGGGCTAACACGTCTGTGTAACCACGCTTAAGTGACGCTTTTGCAGCGCTTTCACTGTCTGCTTTAGAATGACCAAAACCAACCGCAATATCGTATTCAACGGTGACACTTTCTTTGCCATTAAGCGCAACTGGCGCAAATTGCGCGGTTAAACCAACATTACCAGCCACTTCACCAGTCGTTTGATACTGCCAGTCCATGGTGCCATCTTTAAGATCGGTTAAACCGTCAGACTCACCAATAAAACCTACTGATGTTTTTGCAAAATCAGAGCCGCTTAATACCGTTAGGTAGCTGCCGTTATCTTCTGCCGACAAGCTGTCTTTAGTAGCAACTGCCATATCGTTACTGCCGTTGTTATTAACATGCGGGTTAACGATTAAGTTGGCAGTAATACCGTCTTCATAGGCGGTGAAATAGGTTTTAACAAATAGCGTGTTTTCACTAGGATCAGTAAATACGTGCTTTTCAATGCTATATTTACCTTCTTTATCCTTATTAACGATTTTGTACGCCAAAGAGAGCGGGCGGTCAGCGTCGTCTTTATAGAGATAATCGATGGTAGATACGGTGTCATGTTGCTCAGTATCGATAAAGCCTTTACCCGTCACCACAAACTGCATGTCTTTGATTTGCGCTTCGTGGATGAGGCCAAACATGGTTTCGGTAATGATGCCTTCCGCTAGGGAGAACCATACTTTAGATACTTTGCCTGTCGCTGCTTCATCGCTGTAAGCAAGATCTTTATACGCTTCATAAGAGCTACCAATACCTGTTTTACCAGCGTAAGCCCACGTCGAGGGAGCGCCCGGCGCACCTGGTGCCGCCGTCATGACTGGATCAGTTTTAGTTTCTGGTGCTGAAGATTTCTCGCCACAGCCAGCAAGCCCTAGCGCACTTGCTAAGGTAACGGCGATAAGACTTGGTTTTAATAATGGTTTCACGACAGACTCCTATTGTTGTTGTGATGGTGTCGTTGAAGAATATGGATCGCTGACAAACAGCGTTGAAATGCCTGCAATAATCATCGAAGCACCGCCAAGCGCTAAGGCATAAATGGTTTGACCTTCGAATAAGTAGCGCACTAACACGCCCAAAATACTCGCCGCCAATAATTGCGGAATAACGATGAAGAAATTGAAAATACCCATGTAGACACCCATTTTATGGGCAGGTAATGAGTTAGATAATAATGCGTATGGTAATGACAAAATTGAAGCCCATGCAAAACCAACACCGACCATCGAGAGCAACAAATAATCTGGATTTTCAATGAAAATAAACGAAATTAAACCCGCCGCACCCAGCAACATATTCACCAAGTGGCTAACGCGTAAGCCCATTTTACTCACCATCACGGGAATCAAAATCGCAGCAATCGCAGCAAAACCATTGTATGAAGCAAACAACACGCCGACCCAGTCAGCGCCGTCATTATAAAGCTGACTTGTGGTATCTGTGCTGCCAAAATGAAAAGCAGTCACTGCTGACGTGGTGTAAATCCACATTGCGAATAGTGCAAACCATGAGAAAAACTGTGTTACGGCCAATTGCTTCATGGTTTTTGGCATGTGAAATAAATCATTGACGACTTGGTAGAAGCCATTGCTAATTGCTTGACGCTTAACCATTAATGCCGTGAATAATTCAATAAGACCAAACGCAATCAAACCAGCGGCGACCAGATATAGTTCTTTATCTAATTGATTACTGTAGATAAATGCGAGAAACGCGCCACCAATTAATGTCCAAATAGCAAAACCACTGAAATACTGGTTTGCTGTGCGATGCTTTTCAACATACGCAGTTTTTGACGCATCTTCAGCTGCTTCAAAAGCCGCTAGTTGCTCCGGTGAATATTCTTTGGTGCGATAGACGGTCCAACCAACAGCTGCTAACAACACCACAGCGCCAGCGTAAAATGAATAGGTAACGGAATCTGAAATCTGCCCTTCTGGTGCAACGTTCGCAACATCGAACCAATTAGTTAGCATCCACGGTAACGCCGAGGCAACAATGGCACCGATACCGATAAAGAAACTTTGAAAAGCGTAGCCCGTTGGACGCTGCTTCTCTGGCAACATATCACCAACAAAGGCGCGAAACGGCTCCATCGTGATGTTAATCGACGCATCCATAATCCACAACGTACCCGCAGCAATCCACAGCACTGGTGCATTTGGCATTACGATAATGGCGAGTGAGGTGATTATCGCGCCATAAAGGAAATAAGGACGACGACGGCCTAATTTGTTCCAAGTGTTATCACTCAAATAGCCAATGATCGGCTGAACAATTAACCCCGTTAATGGCGCGGCAACCCATAAGATAGGTAAGTCGTCAATTTCTGCACCAAGCGTTTGGAAAATACGACTGACATTGGCGTTTTGCAATGCAAAACCGAACTGGATGCCCAAGAATCCAAAACACATATTCCAGATCTGCCAAAAGCTAAGATTAGGCTTTTGCTGCGACATACACACCCCAAATTATTAATACTTATAATAGCCATTGATAATATAGCGAGTGTCTATTGATGCCTAGGCATTTGCATACGTATTCATCACAAGTCTGCAACATTTAGACCAGTGATTCGATTTGTTTTATATCAATCCATCGCGTTATTTTTTATGCATTACTCTAGATCTTAGCTTTCAAAACAAACATAATAATGAGAATTATTTTCAATTAAAATAAAGGAGCCATTATCATGACGAAATACCTCGTAGGCCTTGCACTAATTTTTGCATCAAATATTGCACTTGCAGCAAACTGCACCATCGACATCGAAGCTAACGATGCCATGAAATTTAATCAACAAAACCTCACCATTGATTCGAGCTGTAAAAAAGTAACATTAACCTTAAAACACACTGGTAAGCTACCAGCCAACGCGATGGGTCACAACTGGGTGATGACAAAGGGCGCTGACCTAATGGAAATTGCCAATGCAGGTATGGCGGCAGGCTTAAATAACAACTATCTACCAACAGGCGATAGTCGTATTATTGCAGCCACTAAAATCATCGGTGGTGGTCAATCAGATACCATTGAAATTGATACCAGCAAACTCACTAAAGGCGGCGATTACGCATTCTTTTGCTCGTTCCCAGGCCACTGGGCAATTATGAAAGGTAAAGTGACTGTTATCTAGTTCTACGAACTATACTAAGTAAAAACGCTAAGGCTTTACGTAAAGCATTAGCGTTTTATACATATCGAAGCTTCTTTTATCCACGTTCTACATAGGCCTTAATATCTGCCAAATCTTGCGCAATCATCTTAATCATCGACTTTTTCATAAACACACTCATTACCGACGATAGCAAGTTAACCCAAAACGATTCTGACGTTCCTGAAAACTCCATTGTTAATAGAGTTTGTTCATCTTGTTGTTCAACCATTAATTTAGACACGTACACAGCACCATGATTTTCAGCGCGCGTTTGATAATACTCGCCGTCAACACAATCAGTGATCCACATTGTTTCAGTAGCTTCTTTGCCAAACATTTTTCGAGTTTCTTGCCATTTAAAGCCAATAAGCCCTTCTTGTGGTTGTTCCAAAACTTTCAAACTCAAGATCCCATTTATCCAATTGGGGCAGTTTTCAAAATCAGTAATCGCTTGCCAAACTTTTTCACTTGAACTTTCGATGATTGTGTTCACAGAAATCTTCATAACTAATCCTCAATAAGATATATGGCTACAAATGTAGCCTCAAAGACCGATTTTCTATCCATAGTACCGAGCGATGTACTGGGCAGAAAAAACTCGGTTGTTTTTAAACGTAATAAGAATATAGATGAATCCTTCAACAGAATTAATTTCTAACTCATCAACATCCTTAGACAGCTTATACTTTTGCATAAAATCTTTCTTTGGTTGACCAATAAGCTTTAACCGTTCGCTGTTTAACTCGTCACTCGATACATTAAAGCACAATGGGAAACGTTTTTTCTGATTAGACCAAAATACAAATTTATCGACTGCAGTCCCCAATTTAATCACATTGGCCTTGTAATTCGCATCATGGCGACTAGTCACAACAGTTTTGCTTTGAATAGCATATTTTTTCGATATTTTTGACCATGAGAAATATTCATCAAACATCATCTCTAGATATTCATCATCGATGACTAGCGTTCTATTGTGGCTTGGTATCTCGCTAGCATGACATTGTTTAGCGTGCTCTTCTAATGTCTGCGACAACGCTATTTTACCGCTAAATAACCAGACCAATAACACAGTAATGCATTGCAGGATTTTTAAATTACCCATGTTAAAAACTCTTAATTTATAAATCAGGAGTCCTAATTTATATTTTACTAATGCGTAAAAACAGGGAGTTATTTAATTTTGTAGTCAATTTTGACAATGGAGAATTTCCACATGCGTACCATACTAATAATCCTTTTATTTACAACCTTAGTCAGCAAGTTTACCTTCGCTGCGCCACCGACAATAGCCAGCAATGATCGCCAACAGATTGAGCAAACACTCAACGATTATATCCAAGGCACTTCTTACTCAACGCCGAAACAAATTGACCGTGCATTTGCCCCTCAAGCTAATTTATACCTAACAAGAAAAGACACGCCTCATTGGATAGTGCCAGCGACAACTTATCGCAACTGGTTTGAAAGCAAAGAGCTTGGTAAATTCACCGGCCGCATTGGTGAAATTATTTCGATTGATATTGAAGGCGATGTCGCGGCGGCGAAAGTCGAAGTTATCATGCCACAACGTAAAGCACGCTTTGCTGATTTAATGCTACTAAAAAAACTAGACGGTCAATGGAAAATCATTAGTAAAACAGCATCTAGTAAAGCGTCGAATCAACATGGAAAGCGTATTTTATTTATTGTTTCTAGCCATGACTTTCACGGTGATTCAAAGATGCGAGCAGGAACAAGTTTCTCTGAGTTAGTAAACGCTTATGATGAGTTTAAGAACGCGGGATATACCGTTGACTTCATGAGTCCTGACGGCGGTCCAATATCGCTAGCCTATATAGACACCTCAAAGCCTATTCATAAAAAATATGTTTATGACGAACAATTTATGAATGCCTTAGAGTACACAAAGCCACCATCTGAAATTACCGCTAAAAACTATCGCGCAGTGCATTATGTCGGCGGGAGCAACGCTATGTATGGGGTGCATGATAACGCTGAAATAGCAAAAATAACGATGGAGATTTACGAAAAACACAATGGTATCGTGTCTTCTGTATGCCACGGCACAGCAGGTATTGCAGACTTAAAAACACAAGATGGTAAGTATTTAGTTTCGGGCAAGAAAATAAGCGGTTATCCGACGGCATTTGAAAATACCAAGGCAAAGTACTATAAGAATTTTCCATTCGATATGACACACCGCCTAAAGCAACACGGTGCCAATTTTAAAGTTGGCGCACAAGGCAAGCCCTTTATGGTGAAAGATGGACGTGTTATTACCGGCCAAAACTTTGCATCTTCATCGTTAGTCGCCAAAGAAATCATCGCAACTTTAGCTCAGTTGGATAGCAATAACTAGTTAGCGAAAGTATGTACATTTAGTTACATCATTCGTGCAATTATTACTCAATAAATCATAGGCACGGTCGATAAGTATCTAACTGCTAGATATCAAGGAATCGATCATGCCTATTGAACAACTTAGTCAACAATCAAAAACCAGCTATTTAGCACAACAAACTCGTGTGCAGCAAGTTATTGAAATTAAAGCTGATGATCCAAGGCATTCAGAAAACCAGTCGCGTAGTGCTGCCCAGCAAATCGCTTTAGATATCGTAGACTTTACTTCAAAAGCTGTATCAACAGCTGAGCCAGTTGATGAGCCAGATACCTATCAGCGCCCCCTTTCTCCCCAATTACAGCAAAATAAAATACTGCTTGAAGCGATATTCGATATCGAGGTGCAAGATGATAACAAGGCACTCGCCGAGGCGATCAATCAGCTATCATTAACAGGATCGAACTCCTCACTTGACAATATAACAAGTCAAAGACCAATTTCTGTGGCCGATCTTGAAGCTCAAGGCTTAGTTTCTATACAAGCGTTTGGTCAATCATTTGCTGAAGACTCCGATCTTGTGATTATGGATACCATTACCAATTCACAAACGCTTAATTACGCAACGTCAGGCTTATACAAAATCAATGATCAGGTATTTAACTCATCATTTGAATTATCATTGTCAGAGAAACGCGTGTCGATGACACAGACTCAAGTTCCTGCAATTACACTCAAAGATCCATTATTAGTCCAATTTGGCCCGCGAGCTCTTGGACAACTCAATGAGCAAAGTAGCGATATAGATATCAATTCTGATGGGGTTATCGACAGTTTACCGATGTTTGACGGCGATGTTGGCTATTTGGTGCATGACAAAAATAATAATGGGAAAGCAGATGACGGCAGTGAACTTTTTGGTCCTCAATCAGGTAGCGGCTTTACCGATTTAAGCGCCTTAGATAGTAATGGCAACGGCTTTATCGATCGTGAAGACGACGAATTTTCATCATTGAAACTATGGCAAATAGACAGCAATGGTAAAGAAACTTGGCGCGCTTTAAGCGACACTGATATTGAAGCCATTAGCTTAAATAGCACAGCAACGCCGTTTAATTTCTACGACAAAGATGATGAACTGCAAGCACAGTTAACTCAATCGAGTGTTGCACTAACTGATAAGGGAACAGCTTACGGTGTACATCAAGTCGATGTACGAATTTAGAATTCGCTAATTTTTAATAACTTTCGTTATTAAGATTTTTTCTTTTTAGAAAACAGTACGTTGAATTCAGCGCCACCAAGCGCTTCACTTTGCTTAATCACCAAAGAACCTTGGTGCCACTGTAAAATTCTAGTCACGATAGCCAGTCCCATGCCATAACCTTTAACCGATTGTTCGCTGTCATTACCACGAATAAAGGGCTTGACGATTTGCTGGCGGTCATCTTCTGGAATGCCAGCGCCATCGTCACTCACCGATAACAAGACACTCTCGTCAGTTTGTGAGATGTTAACAGTTACGCGATTTTCACCGTAATTAAGTGCATTTTGCAGTAAGTTATTCACTAAAATCATCAAATAAGCGGGATCGCCGAATACCTGAACATCGTCACCGCTATGAAACTCGATCTGCTTATCTTCAACGGTTTTAGTGTTAATACAACTCGCAACAATTGATGTTAACGACACACTGCGCTTTTCAAGATTAATCATGGCTTGGTCAAGGCGTGCATAATTAAGTAGCGTTTCCACCAGCTCAACCATTTCATCGACATTATCACTAATACGCTGTTCAAAACGTCGCCGCAGCTTAGGATCATCTTCTTCAGCTAATGTATCTAAACCAAAGCGAATTCTCGCCAGCGGCGTACGTAAGTCGTGGGATACAGCGCTGCTTAGCAGCTTTACATCACTCACTAAACTTTCTATACGTTGCGCCATATGATTAAATTCAGTCTCTAAATCACGAATGTAGGTCACTGAACTCACATTAACTCGTTGTGTTAAATCTCCGTCACCAAAAGCCTTTGCGACTAACCGCAGCTTTAATAAGCGACGTAAAAGCGGATAAAGCCACGCTAGCATTAACATCATCATTAACAAGTAAAAGACACTGGTTAATATTAAACGTAATGATGAATCAATAGGCTTGGTCATCAATGGCGGCGCATCAATAACTAACAGCTGTTGGTGGTTATTTAATAGAAAATAAAGTGATAATCCGGTATCTGTTTCTAACATCACGGAGTGACCAGCATTAAGATCGGTCATGAGTGGTTGTGGCAGCACAACATTATCAACACCCACTAACTTCATTTGATGCGAATCAACTGTTGGCCATTGTGCAACAAAGTCAGCAGGTTGCGGTAACTTGTCTAATGTTTGCGCCATATGACTGCCAAGTGACTCTAATTCACTCACCGCGTCGTTAGATGAACGTGTTGACGCAGGCGCTTCAAGATATTGTGCGACCACATTATCGAACATCCACCCCAAACCAATAGTTGCAATGAGTACTACAGCGATTAGGGAAAATATTAAACGGCGCATAGTTACCAACTATCCTTAGCCAACAAGTAACCTTTGCCCCAAATCGTTTTAATACGAAAGGGGTTAGCAGAATCATCACCAAGTTTTTTACGCAGCCGTGAAATACGCAAATCAATTGAACGGTCAAAACCATCGTAATCAAATCCTCGAAGATCCGTCACCAGAGATTCACGAGACACCACTTCCCCCGCTTGTTTTGCTAACAACCACAGCACATCAAACTCATTAGATGATAACTTCACTAACTCATCATTTAGCATGACGCTGCGACTTTCACTATTTACTGTTAAGCCTCTTAGGATTACTTCATGTGTTGGTATTTCAATCACAGTATCCGATTGATGAGGCGTACTACGGCGAAGTGCCAACCGAATACGGGCCAATAGAGCACGGGCGCGAATAGGTTTGGTCATGTAGTCATCAGCCCCCATTTCCAAACCTAATACTTCATCAATTTCTTCATCTCGCGCTGTGATCATGATAATAGGATTAGTAAAATCAGGGCGCACCGCTTTACACACATCGAGTCCATCTAACCCCGGCAACATGCCGTCAAGTAAGACTAAATCTGGTTGTAGCGACTTAATTAACTCCACGGCCTCGTCGCCACGATGACAAGTAGTGACGTTAAATTCTCGTGCAGCGAGGTAATCTTCGACCCACTGCGCTAAAGCAATATCATCCTCAACAAGTAATATGTGTGCTGCGTCCATCGTTGTTTTTTCAATCCTTAAAAAAGACGCCACGACGTACGTGGTTTACCTTTTTTCTTATATACCCAAGCTAGCTTCAAAAAGCCCGTTGCCAAAGGTGTTTCGTTATTAAATTGACGAATACTAAAGGCAACATTTTTATTGGTTTTAATGTCAATTTCAGTTTGGCCATCGTGCTGATTTTGCCAACACTGAATAGGCCGTTTTTGCATGGTTGAATGTAAACAGTAGTGACCCGAATCATGCATATTCCACGATATTTCTACGGTGATATAACACGGGTTACCTTGTTTCATCGCAACACATTGCGCTGGTTGTACACTCATTGTTGGTTCAGGTGTTGCTGGTGCAGCAAAAACCGAATTCGCAAACAAATAACTGGTAAGTAGCAATGTAAATAAAGACTTCATGCTACCCCCTAAAATACGTACGTTAACAAGATGCCAGCACGCGTGCCATCTTCTACGTTGTCATTTCGAGCTGCCTTTGTGCGCTCAGACAGTGTATTAAAACGCACGAAACTGCCAAATACCCAATCAGTACTCAATGGATATTCTAAGCCAACTTCTGCTGAGTAACTCATACCAGAAAAGTCTTCATCACCGGTTAACTTATGGGAATAGCTGTCAATGACATCTTTAGAACGATAATGTGCGCCCACTGCCGTGTATATACTTACATTGCGAACTTGCCATTCCATATTGTACGAAATAGAAGCTTCAACACCATCTTCGTCACCGTTGTCAGGGCTGTATGGCGAAAACATAATTTGAAGTTGGCTTTCATCGAAGTAGCCAGTAGCTCGAATACCACCGCGCTTACTGCGGTGTAGGTTTTCAATCCCTTCCAATCCTTCAATGTGACGTACCGAGGTTTCATAAAATAAATCCATCGTCCAAATATCACCATTAAAGAAGTTATAACCCCATGCTGAAGGTGCATAAAGCCCATGGATTCTACGTGAACTCAATCCCGGTGATTCGATAAAGAATCCACCTAATTGCGCACGAACACTGATATCCGTTTCAAATTCTGCATCGCCATCATCATGATTTAAAAAGCGGAAATCTTCGCCAAAACTGCTAATTGCGCTTAACCCTAAATAAAAGCCATCACGTACATTATTGTCGCCATCGTCTTCTTCATCATCATTACCAAAGCTGATGTTTACATCAAAATCATGATCGTGTTCGTCATGGTTATGAGTATGCTTATGTTCTTTTTCATGTTCGACGGTGGGCTTTTGTGTTTTTTCAGTATCGTTGTCATTCGCCAATGCAGTCGCTGTTGGCACAGCCATCGCCAAAGCAACCATTGTTGAGAGCAGTAGTCGTTTCATTGTTTTTCCTTGATTCTTATTTTGAACTTTCATCCTAACGACAATGCCTAAGAATTTGCGTATCAGTATTTTTGTAAATGTATCAGTTTGTATCAAATATGACATTAACTCACGAAGTCCATGACTCTTGAAGTAAAGCCATCATATCTTCCGTTGAAACACGCGCTAAATCGTCACTTCCTTCAAGCAAACTATTAGCTAAATCACGTTTGTGTTGGTGTAGTTCAAGAATTTTATCTTCAATAGTATTTTTAGCAATAAATCGGTATATCGTGACTGGTCTTGTTTGTCCCATGCGGTGCGCGCGGTCGCTAGCTTGATCTTCTACCGCAGGATTCCACCATGGATCCATATGAACCACATAATCGGCAGCCGTTAAATTAAGTCCTGAGCCACCCGCTTTTAAACTAATTAAAAACACGTCGCCGTACCCTGCTTGAAAATCATTAACCGCTTGTTGTCGAGACTTATTGGGCGTTGAGCCGTCTAGATATTGAAAGCTAATACCATTAGCGATTAAGCGCTCTTTCAACAGTTGTAAATGTCCAACAAACTGACTGAACACTAAGCACTTATGATTATTTTCTTTTAATTCAACGATTAATTTATCAAACGCCTTTAATTTCGAACTTTCAATAGTGGTTTGCGGCATCACTAAATTAGGATGACAGCACGCTCGGCGCAGTTTCATAATTTCTGCCAACATTTTTATATGTTGTTGTCCCGGTTCGACGTCTTCTTGCGTTAAGTTTTCTATCGCTTGACGCCTTAGCGCTTCATAGAACGTTACTTCTTGCTCAGAAAGTTCGATGGGCACATTAATTTCAGTACGTGCAGGCAGTTCTTGTAGCACTTGTTGTTTTAAGCGACGTAACATAAAGGGAGCAATAATTTGTCGCAATCCAAAACTTGCGCGGCGCTTCGCAGCTGCCTCACTGTCTTTATTACTTTCTATTAGCTGTGCAAATCGTTTGTGAAATTGCTTTTGGCTGCCGAGTAATCCAGGATTTATGAATCTGAAAATACTCCACAGTTCAGTCAGATTGTTTTCTATCGGCGTGCCTGTTGTCACCATTTTAAATGCGCCGTTTAGCGCTAACGCTGCTTGCGTTCGTTTAGCCATTGGGTTTTTAAGGGCTTGGGCTTCATCGGCAACGATTGTTTGCCATTGCACGCTCGCTAGTTTGTCCCCTTCTCGTTGCAACAAACCATAGCTACAAATCACCAAATCAAAGGCATTAAGGTTATCTAACACCTGTTGTCGTTTTTCAATATTACTATCGTGTCCAAAAATATGCACCTTAAGCGTCGGCGCAAATTTGGCGACTTCTTGCTGCCAATTGAAGCACACTGATGTTGGCGCTAAGACTAAACTCGGCCCTTGCGGTGCACGAGCAACAATAACGGCCATCGCTTGCAGCGTTTTCCCCAATCCCATGTCATCAGCTAAACAAGCACCTGCTCCCCAATGAGCTAAGCGCATCGCCCACTCAAAACCATCAACTTGATAATCTCGTAGCTGAGCCTGTAGCGTCGTTGGTAACTGCGGATTCAGTTGTTCAGCTTCTTTAAGCAACGTTCGCTGACGTTCCCATGCATGCAGTGTTTTCATACGCATACCTTGAGTAACCTCGTCAATCAACGGGCTAGCAATGGCGTGAAACTTACCATCAAGTGTCATATTTTCAATTTCTTGCAAACGCTGTGCTAACTCCTTTGTCAGCACCAATACCTGCTGTTCATCGAGTTTTATAAAACGGGAACCACTCTGTGCCAATAAAACCATAAGTTGTTTTAGTTCAATCACCTGCTCGTCGTTAACAGTTAACTTACCGTCGAGATTAAACCATTCTTTTTGCTTAGTTACCGCAAGCTTCAAATGAGCCATTTCTTGCGGATCAGTTAATGTTAACTTTTTGCCTTTTGGCCATTGCAGAACCAAACGTAAGCCATTGTGTTGCTCTGGGTTTTTGACAATTTTTTCTAATGCTTGCAATGTCTCTAACGCTTCATCGAGGCGATCACATAAGAGACGTGACTCGATCATCTGCTCAAATAATGGGATCTGTTGGAAAAGTCTAAATAGTTGGCGACGCTCAACATCTAAATTACGGGTCGTACTCTGCCGTTTTCCACCAATGTCTAATGACAATGTTGGGTTGCCTTGTCCCGGCTCAATTGCAGGACCATCAGAGCCTAACGGCAAAACATGCACTTGATAATTAAGCCCCTCTCCCGCCTGCTCGATATTTATAAACAAAGTGGAGTCAGCATCGACTTGAGCAACACTCGTATTGATCCCTTCAAGATCAGATTGAATATTTAGCATCGGTGCAATAACACTAATGCTTTGCATTACTTTATCTTTTGCCTCAGTAGGAACCAGTAACCCACTTTCTCCGACAATCTCAGCTATTTGACGATGTTTATGCTCATAAGCAACTAGTTCATAGGATTTATTCGATATTTCAGTTAATGCATAGCAATGGTCACTGTCTTCCAAATCACTCGGTAAATTACTCATCGACAGTAAGTAACCATCGGTGTTTTTAGTAATGAGCAATTCAGGTTCACGCTCGCCGATGGTCACTGGCGCCGCTAAATCATCTTCTGTATAGACATTGGTTGCCCCCACAGCAGCTTTCAGCGCTTGATACCCCGTAAGCGCATAATGTTCCTTTCCATAATAACCACCGGAGAATATGCCTTTAATTTGCTGGCATATTCGGTGATCTTGTGGCGTTAAGTACTCAAAGGCTTCTAACTCTTGTGCTAGACGTTTCAAAGCAATGGTGCGTCCTTTACTCCAACCGGACTTCCCAAGTTTTTGTTCCTTTGCAACTAATTCATTGCCATAACGGCTTTGCTGCAACAGCCAAATCAACCGTTGTTTTTGGTCTGTATTCTTAGTCTCAATGATAGGTTTATCAAGAGCAATAAGCTGCTCCAGTGCTAAATCCCAACTTTCTTTACGATGAATTAACTGACTTAGATCTTGATATGAAACGACGCTCAGTGGCTTAATGGGTAGTGTTTGTTGGAACTTTACTAGTAAATCAGCTGCGAGTTTGGCCCATAGTATTTCGCCATTTTCGCTAAATACCTGACAACTCTCAGTTAAATGGCGTAAAAATATTGCACTAGGACGCTGATTGGCCCATGTTAAACTCAGGCAACACACGGTGACGTAAACATGATAGGCATAGTTATCAACATGAGAATATGGTTCGTTCAATTCAAGTTGCTTTACGCGACCCGCTAACACCATATTAAAACGGTGCAAACAAGCATAACTTTGTTGATATACACTTTCGTATCGTCGATCTTCTAGTTGATTATCCCATTCCTTCGCAAAAACACTTAGCTGTTCTGGCGCTTTATCACTGCCTTGTTCTAACAGGGCGAATGCATAAAATAGCCCGTGAAGGTCGCCGATATATTGGAGTTTTCGGCGAGAAAATTTATTTTTGGCAACCAATGCCTGTTTAAACAATTCAATAGCACTTAGCGAATCCCCTGCGAGAACAGCTAGAATTCCGTTGAGTTGCAACCCGTAGCTTGTATTTTCTTGGCCCAGTAACGCTTTTGCTTGCGCCAGATTACACTGATAGAGATATTGCTCAGCTAACAGTAATCGGAAATTGTCATTCTGTGCAGTCAATTTGTCTTTCAAGGTCGCTAATAATTCAACAACTTCCCGACGATCTTTGTTCTTTTCGCGTAATTTACGTAGCAGACTAGCAAAAGCAACATATTGCATTTGTGGTGGCATCGCGAGAAATTCGGCTTCTCTAAATGGATAAAAGCATAGTTTTACCAGTGTATTATTTATTGGCGAATCCACTTTTTGCGGATCCTTATTAAACTCAAATAACTCACTACACAGCTGAAACTGGTTTCGATAAAAACTATCACGAATAATTCGCTGCGTATTACTAACACTTGGACGCCCCCATGAGTACGCGGACATCATTGGGTGGGCACGCTCAACAATCTCAGTAATGGCTTCAAACGAGCCTTCATCAAGCGACTGCCGAGTTAGCTCGTCTGCTAAATAGGGGGTAAGCAAAATGCCATCTTGAGTCACTGACACCAAGTCTTGCACAACCCAAGCATCGCGTACCTCATTGGTATAAGCGTTGTGTAATTTAATCCGATTGAAAACATCACTGTGACTCAACTCTTGAAGTATTTGCCTCAGTTTTGCTTGGCCTAATCGAAGGTTTATCACTGCGAGTACTTTCAGTACTAATTGTTGGGCAGGTTCGCAGGCATTATATAGCGCTTTATGTTTATAAATGGCAACGTCAATGTTGGTAAGAAATGACATATAAAACTTCTACTCAGAGGTGTTAATAGCAATGGTAACCTGTTTCCTTAAAGTTTTCATGATCTTGTCACAATCTTCAACTGCCGTTCAGTTTCATCAATCTATAGTGTTTTCTCGCTCTCAAGGAATGTAATCATGAAAAAACTCCTTTCTATCGTTTGTGCTGGCACTTTACTATTTACTAGCACTGTATTTGCTCAAGACTCTGGCAATGGACCATCAGTATTTGTGACCCACGAATTTAATGGCGATAGCAAGATTTCTAGCGCAGGCGTTGCGTTTAATTTCAAGCAGAAAGACTCAGGGTTTGGCGGCGCAGTATTAATGTCATTGGGCCGTGCTGACATTGTCACGACTAAACTTAACGTTGAAGATTATCTTGCTTGGGAATTAGGCGGACGCATTGGCTATTTCTCTGATATTTCAATCTATGCCGAAGCAGGCGTCGATTTAGGTGAGTTATTTGGTCGCGGGCACCTCGATGAAGATCGCTACCATGACCATGATTTTTACGATGGGGATGATTATCACGACCATTATCATGATCACGACGACTACTATGATCACGACCACCGTTTCGCCAACGATTCTTTAGACGCTTATGTAGGAATCGGCGGTGGAATAAAGTTAGGCCAAGTACAGGTAAATGGGCAAGTTCGTTACCGTCAAATAGATAGCGAAGACTGGAAAGCACTGGATGATGTCTATAGCGGCGTCACTGTTTCATTTTCATTTTAATTAAGCGCTTCTAATACTCTGCATTGATATTCATCGTCGCAATGGCAACTCGCCACAATATTCGATAACTCTTGAGCCAGCCCCTGTAGCTGGCTTATTTTTTGTTGCACATCTATCAAGTGTTTTTGCGCAATGTCATGGGCTTCATGCGATGAGTGATTACTACATTCTTGCAGATGAATTAGCTGCTTTATCTCTTCTAAACTAAAACCTAACGCCCGTGAATGGCCGATAAATTGTAAACGCTGTAGGTGTATTTCATTGTACCGGCGCTGATTCCCCAAACTGCGATGCGCTAATGGCATAATATCGATTTCTTCATAATAGCGAATGGTCGGGATCTTTATGTTCGTTAACTTCGCAAGCTGCCCAATGCTATACACATTCTCAATTTTTTTCATAAAACCCTTGAACCTCTAGTTACTAGAGGTTTTAAGATACACCTAAGTTAGTGAGTTTTCTATAGGATTTAATATGGCAAATTGTTGTGGTCACAATAAGAACTTCGACGGTATGAGCGCTACCTATCGCCGTATATTATGGTGGGTAATCGCTATCAACGCAGGCATGTTTTTGGTGGAAATGTTTGCGGGCATTGGCGGACAATCTCAAGCATTACAAGCCGATGCATTAGATTTTTTAGGCGACAGTTTGACGTATGGATTAAGCCTTTGGGTAATCGGAAAATCTATATCTGTACGCAGTAATGCGGCGCTTTTCAAAGGGTATAGTTTAGTCTTCATGGCGTTATTAGTGTTTGGAGGCACCATCTATCGACTCTTTGTACTTAACGAACCCAACGCCTTAACTATGGGAGCCGTCGCAATTGTTGCTTTGTTCGCAAACTTGCTCAGTGTTTGGTTATTGCGAAAACATAAAGACGGTGATGCCAACGTACGTTCAGTGTGGCTATGTAGCCGCAACGACGCCATTGGTAATGTAGTTATCGTGATTGCAGCCTCAGGGGTGTGGTTTACAAGTTCAGCGTACATTGATTTGGCCGTTGCCGCCTTTTTAGCGGTGCTCTTTCTCAACTCAGCGTCGCAAATTGTTAAGCAAGCCCACGCCGAACAAAAGGTGCAGACCTAGCTTACAATATGAAGAAAGTGCTAGTCGCCTAATACAAGCTCACGATAACCAACGAGGCCGAGTACTTCTTCGTTTTCAATTACTGGAGCATAAGCAAGCCCGAAGCGCTCAAATAAACGAGCGCAATATCTTACGTCCATGTGTGGCGGTAAGGAAATAAGTGGTTTAGCCATAATTTCATAGATATTAACGCGCTCTGGCGCACGATCTTGTGCCAATACTCGCTTAGCGATATCAGACAAAACAACGATGCCATATGCGTCGTGTTCGGTGCGTTTATCCACGATAATGACATCAGTTTTGTTGGCTCGCATCGCATCTATGGCTTCTTGAACCGTACACATGCCGTCTAGCTTGACGAATTTATCTGACATTACATCTTGCGATTGGACTACGGGTTTATTACTCACAGTTCACTCTCCACAGTAGACTTTAATTGATTAATTTGATGATTAACGCCCACAGCGTCTTCGACATCAACTTGAATAGCCATGCCTGAACCAGGCTTACTATCGAACTTTCCAACTTCCTGAATGGTTTCTAAAATGTGGCGACTTAAATGCTCTTCAACAATAAACAGCAAAACATCGCGTTGGGTATCTAATGTCAAACCAAAGAATGTTTTAGACTGCTTGAGGCCTTCGCCACGCGCGTTATTAATAATGGTTGCACCTGTCGCGCCAGCTTGACGTGCCGCGTCCATAATCTTGTCAGTGCGGCTGTCTTCGTTAAACACAATAATTAACTTAAAATGCATAATAGTTCCTATGACTCTTGTTGAGTACGTGATTTATTCGACGCTAATTTAGCGGTAATTTGTGCATAAGCCATTACCGACATAATCGGAAATAAACTAGCGAAAGCAATAAGGCCAAAGCCATCAATTAATGGGTTTCTTCCCGGTACTGTTTCCGCAAGACCCAATCCGAGAGCGGCAACTAACGGCACAGTTACCGTCGATGTCGTTACGCCACCAGAATCATAAGCGAGCGGAATAATCAGTTTTGGAGTAACTAAGGTTTGCAGCACCACGACGACATAGCCCACCATAATGTAATAATGGATAGGATCCCCTACTACAATACGATAACAACCCAATGAAATACCAATCGCAACCCCAAAAGCCACCGATAAACGCAGGCCCCAAATACCGATAGAGCCGCCGGAAACTTCATTGGCTTTAATGGCAACCGCAATCAATGACGGCTCAGCAATGGTAGTGGCAAATCCCACTAAAAATGCAAAAATATAAACCCAATAGTAGTCAGTCCAATGTAGCGCAATATTGGCCATGTCCGCGGCCGTTTCAGCCCCAGCAATAAAAACAGGATCGGTGAGTTGCTGAGCCATTAAACGCCCTAATGGGAAAAGCGCCCACTCCAAACCAATTAAAAACAGTGATAAACCGATGAGTACCCAAATAAAGCCTGTAATGACCTTCATAAAATTGGGTAACGGTTTTCGAATAACAGCAAACTGAAAACCAAACAAGATCGCAGCAATTGGCAGAACGTCACGAAAAGTAGCTATCGTGGTATCAATAATTTGCGTAAAAATATCACTTAATATCATAACACCACCATTCCATAGCCCATGACGAAAATCATTAGTGCCTGCTCGAAGCAAAGAGTCGCTTTTTTTGCTTCGCTTATTTGCGTCAGTACTCCAATTAATCTCATAACACCACCATTGTGTAGCCCATTACAAAGATCATTGGTGTCTGCTCGAAACAAAGAGTCGCTTTTTTTGCTTCGCTTATTTGCGTCAGTACTCCAATTAATCTCATAGCACCACCATTCCGTAACCCATTACAAAGATCATTGGTGTTAGCGAGGCGAGTGCTATTAGACCAAAACCGTCTATCATCGGATTACGGCCTTTGATTGACGAAGCAAGACCAACACCAAGCGCCGTAACAAGTGGCACAGTAATAGTCGATGTAGTTACCCCACCAGAATCATAAGCGATACCAATAATGGCCTCAGGCGCAAAGGCCGTCATAATCACCACAATGATGTAGCCACCGATGATAAACCACTGAACTGGCCAGCCTTTTAGAATACGTAACACACCAAGCAATATGGCAAAGCCAACGCTAAAGGCGACACTCATTCGCAAACCGTTCGCGTATTGGCTCATTGCCTGTTCAGACGATTGAATAAGCTGTCCATCAGCGGCAACTTTGGCGGCTTCTGCGGCGACAGCGATTAATGCTGGTTCAGCCACCGTCGTGCCAAAGCCCAATGCAAAAGCGAAGACTAACAACCAAGGGACGCTGCCTTTACGGGCAAAAGCGTGTGCCATCGATTCACCAATAGGAAATAGCCCTTGTTCAAGGCCGTGAATAAAAAAGGTAAGTCCCAGAAGTACGAAGAGAACGCCAACGACGAGTTGGCCAATATTAGGTAGCGGTTGCTGCAATACCACCAGCTGGAAAAACAGCACTACCGCGATAATAGGTGCAAGATCCCTAATGCTACCGACAAGAAACTTAAAGAGTTTGATTAACGTTTCACGCAATTTTAAAATACCTCCGTTTAATAGAGGTAAGCGTAACTAAATTAGCTAATTAGCTTGTTGATCTAACGCAATTTAACAAGCATATTTATCACGCTAATTGATAGAGTCGGCGGCTAGGTTACATATAAGAGTTGCAGATAAAATTGCTATTGATGTCAGGGAGTGTATCCCGTATTCTGACTGGCCATAAACATACGTGCATCCAAGGATGTAATAATGACCATTAATTACAAATCATGCCTTGTAATCGATTCCAACCCGAGCTCTGAAACATGCATCTTCAAGTGGCTTGGGTATATAACTACTTCTCTTGTGCATCAATGAGTTTTTGATTGAAGTTAGTAAAGTCGATAGCTGATTTATTTAACATATCATCCAACGCATCAACCTGTTGCTGTGCAATGTCTTGCATTAATTGTTTTAGATTATCTTTAGCGAATAATGACTCACCACTTTCCATCACATCATTTAAGTCTTTAACGTAAGGAGCGAGTGTTGCGATAGGTGAAGCCGTTTGACCAGGCGCGTAATGCTCTCGCACAGCGACTTGTTTAACTTCCTTAAAGTCTAAAGAAAATTGGGCTATCTGGTCGGCATCAAATCCAAGTTCACTTGCCTGTTCAAATGCTTTTTGAACATCGCCATTAAAGAATTCATCTGCTAATCCACTGATATCTTCAACTAAACTATTAATCGCTTTTAATTCGTCATCGTCTAAATCGCCATTCACTTCAATACTAAACGATTGACTACGACTATAAGATGTTTCTGAGGAATAACCATTATCGGTACTCGACTGAGATTGCGCTAACGTTGTTGTACTGCCAAAGCTGATATTAATGTCATCGCCATCGCGTGTTTTAATTGAAATACTACCCTGCTCGGACTCTTGTAGTCCCAATTCACGAGCAATAACATTTGGTATTGCACTCGCAGTTGGTTTATTGAAAATATCAGCTTCTAACCCGTCAATGCCTTCTTGGATCAAACCGTAGCTTCTATCCATTCCTTCTTTTACATCATCAGTTAGCATGTCCATATCACCTAACTCTTGACGTGCTTGTTCAAATCCCATATCAACACCTTCGCGAGCTTGAGCAAACATTTCAGCAAGTTTATCGTCGCTTGCTCCTGCGTCTCTCGCGCCAGATATCGCTTTGCCAACAAAATCCATAACGTTTTTGGCAACTTCTTCGAAGTCAAAACTAATTGGTTCGATATCAATTTTATCTAATATTGAGCCGCCTTCGAGTTTAATCGATACACTTTCGTTGATTGAAGAATGAAACTCCAATTTCCCGCCGAGCTTAAGTTCCTTATTAAGCGCAGACATGAGCGACTTAGCACCGATCAATAGACGATTGTTATCTGTGCTAAGAAAATCTTTCTTCTCATGAACACTTTTGCTCTCACTACTACTATCGGTTTTATCTGCTGCAACTGCAGCTTTATCATTTTTGAGCTTTTGGTGCTCAGCTGGCGCTAACGAGTTGATTTTCATGATGTCTCCAATTGAGTCGAAAGTAGCAGTTAACTGTATCTCTGATCATATCGGCATATTAAGAAAAAACTTAACTAATTTTGACTATAAAATATACTAAGGTGCTGGACAAAGCATTAAAATACCCTAAACTTCTGCGCCACTATTGTTCGCTAGGAAATTGATCATGTTACCAGGCTTGGTAGACGTTGCTAATTACGAGAAGCAACTCGACGACAAGACATCGGTTTTGCAAAACTTAATGCAGCCATTTACACCGCCCGCAGTTGAATGCTTTTCATCTGAACCTGAGCACTATCGTTTACGTGCTGAGTTTAGAGTCTGGCACGACGGTGACGATCTTTACCACATCGTTTTTAACTCTCAAACGAAGGAAAAAGTCAGAGTCGATCAATTTCCGTCAGCTTCTCGTCTTATTAATGACATGATGTTTGCGTTGATGGAAGAATTGAAAGACAAACCTGTTTTACGTCACAAACTTTTCCAAATTGACTATTTATCTACGCTAAGCGGCCAAATCATTGTGTCGTTACTTTATCATCGTCAGCTTGATGAAGCATGGGAAGACGCTGCTCGCGCCTTAAAATCTCGATTAGGTGCTAAGTTTGATATCCAACTTATTGGTCGAGCACGCAAGCAAAAAATCTGTTTGGATCATGACTACGTTATCGAAAAACTCGATATCAATGATCAGCAACTGATCTATAAGCAGGTAGAGAATAGTTTTACGCAACCTAATGGCGGCATTAATCAAAAGATGCTTGAGTGGGCTATTGATATTACAAAGGACGCAACCGGAGATTTGCTAGAGTTGTATTGCGGTAATGGCAATTTCTCATTAGCCCTAGCGCAAAACTTTGATCGTGTCCTAGCAACGGAAATTGCGAAACCGTCAGTTGATTCAGCACAATATAACATCAGCGAAAATCAAATAGACAATGTCACCATACTGCGAATGGCGGCTGAAGAGTTTACATCAGCAATGCGCGGCGAACGAGAGTTCAGACGCTTAAAAGGAATCGATTTACAAAGCTTTAACTGTAATACCATCTTAGTCGATCCTCCGCGAGCAGGCTTAGATGATGAAACCTTAAAGATGATTCAAGATTACGAAAACATAATTTACATCTCGTGTAATCCAGAAACATTAGCCGATAATTTGAAGACACTGTGCCAAACACACAATGTCTCAAAATTAGCACTTTTTGACCAATTTCCATATACCCATCATATGGAAGCCGGTGTTTATTTAACTCGTAAATAATTAAACACCAATGGCTGGGGTTATCGTTTAAATAATCCCAGCTTGTGGCACATCCAAAAAATAAGCACCATACAAACAATTAGCGGGAAAAAGTTACTGCCAATCTCTGGTTTAATCACACGAATACATACCGAATAGCTTAATGCACCAACAATAAAGCTTGCTCCCGTTAATAGCGGAACATCCCCTTCGATGGCACGACTTTTATATTCTTGCAACATACAATAGAAAGCTAGAATACAGCTTAACAATGGAAAAATTGATAGCTCGACTTCCACCATCGTTAAACCACTTAACACTGCATTTACACTTAATCCCGCGACTAAAGCAAGTATGAGAATTTTAGTATCTTGCTTTGAAATCTGTAACATAAATCACATCTCCTTTTTACTTTTAGATAAATATTGCGCACCACTAGCAATCATATGTAGCTTCATAATAACCCGCTCTGCCAATTCTTCTTTTGCATTATTTGACATATCCAGCGCTTCTGCTCCTGCACTAAATACAACAATAAGCATCGCCTCGCTCTGAATGCGTGCGAGGGTTTTATTGAGATCCGATGTTTGTAATAAATAATCAGTTAGCTCATCTACAAAATGTCTAATTTCACGGTTAACCGCCTGACGAAACACAGCAGCATTACCTGAACGTTCTTGAAGCAACAACCGAAACACATTGGGGTTTGATTCAACAAACTCCATAAAGGTATCAGTTGAAATGCGAATTACACTGCCACCTTTGTCGATACGTTGACGTGCTTTTCGCATAAGCTGACGCAGCATTAAGCCACCTTCATCAACCATGGTTAGGCCTAACTCATTCATGTCTTTAAAATGTCGATAAAATGAAGTTGGGGCAATGCCAGCTTCGCGAGCAACTTCTCGTAAGCTTAAATTAGAAAAACCATGTTCAGCAGACAACTGATTAAATGCTGCCTCAATTAATGAACGCCTTGTTTTTTCTTTTTGTTGCGCTCTTACGCCCATAATTCTCTTCCATCAAACTTACATACTTTCTAACTACCGCTAGAGTAAAACAAGCAAGCACGTGGCACAACTCCCAATAGTAAAAGATCAAGAGCGCGAAATTAATGACTTAACACAATAACGATAGAAAAAATTGGTACAAATGTACGCTGAGAGTTGAAATAACAATTCGAACTGGCGTACACTTGTAAGCTCAATGTACAACTTTTGGATTTCTTATGAAAAAACCACCACTAATTTGGACTAATATTCTCGTGTTTAGTAGCACATTATTAGCCGCCGTCATCTTAGTGCCTTGGTATGAAATTAGTTATGGCTTTGATGCCTTTGTAATTATTGCCGCTGTTATTAGTTTATTTTTCTGTGGTATGTCGATTACTGCTGGTTATCATCGACTATGGTCACACAAAACCTACCAAGCTCATTGGAGTATTCGATTATTATTCGCCATTGGTGGTGCCTTTGCGATGCAAAATTCAGCACTGCATTGGTCTAGTGATCATCGCGTACATCATAAATTCGTCGATGATAATGATAAAGACCCTTATAGCGCTAAAAAGGGATTTTGGTATTCACATATCGGTTGGATGCTACGTCATTATCACAAAGACACTTATCATGATTATAGTAACTGTCGTGATCTACAAAAAGATCCTATTGTCGTGTGGCAACATAAGCACTACCTTGTCCTTACCTTATTGACAAACTTTGGTTTTGCAGCGCTAGTCGGTTGGATGAGCGGTCAGATGCTTGCAAGTTTCATTGCCGTTGGCGTGACTCGCCTAGTGTTAAGTCATCACTTTACATTTTTCATAAACTCTTGGGCGCATATGTGGGGTAATCAACCCTACACCGACAAAAATACAGCGAAAGATAATGCACTGTTAGCAATATTTACGCATGGCGAGGGATACCATAACTTCCATCATATTTTCGAAATGGATTACCGTAATGGCATCAAGTGGTATCACTATGATCCAACTAAATGGCTGATCAAAGGATTATCACTCATCGGTTTAGCTTCTGGTTTACGAAAAACACCACAACTGAAGATTGAACAAGCTAAATTGCAAATGATCTTAAAGCGCACATCTCAGCGCTTGGAATTACGACAAGATGCCGAAGAATTAAAACAAAAGCTACACGACGAATATGATTTATTAGTGGCCAAACTGAATGCATTCTATTCATTGAGAAAGCGATTGTTCGACGACAAGAAAAAACAGTTATTAAAAGACTTTGAAAAACTTGAACTGAGCACTCAGCTCGACGAGCTAAAAGCTTCATTAAGACAGCAACGCCAAGCATGGTTGGCAATGGCAAATTACGCCTAATACAACTTGTCAGCGTAATATTGGTAAATATATTTTATCAATATTACGCTTCATTATCTGCACTACTTCCATCTAAACCCAATCAAGAAACAGCCAAAGCTCCCCACTAAAAACATGATGCCCGGTACAATAAACCAACGTTTTTCTTTATATTTTTGTACTTCTCGTGACGTATGTAGGTGGAAGTATCGTTTACCACCTTCGACCGTTTCAACATAACCTGAGCCACGCGTACTTGACGAAATCCTAGTAACTTCGTCGATTCTATCAGTCATAATAGATTTTCTTTTAAAAAATGCTTTTTTCTCAGCTTCTTGATGCGGCGCTAACAACGAAGCTCTTAACACAATATCATAGGCATCTAAGCTTTCGCCTTTCAACAATAGCCCCATTGAACGATAATGATATTGTTGCTCGTTAATTTCAACAATACTGACGCCAATACATGCGCCGCCCAACATCATAAAAGTGAGTCCCATTATTAACCAACGGCGAAAATCACTGACTTGAACACTACGCTTATTTAGCACGACTTTTCTCACAGCTGATATTTCCTTGAGGCGTTCTAACTCATCACTGCCCAAGGTTTCGCTCATATCCGAAACATCAATGCTATAAGCATCTATTAACGACGAAAAAATATCTTCAGATGGAAAGCTCTTTCCAGTCTCTAGTTTAGATAAATAGGATTGCTCTATACCAATTTTCTCAGCGGCCTCAGGTTGAGTCCAGCCCATTTTTTCTCGCGCATTTCGAATATATAAACCAAATTTCATTATTATTCCCTTTTTATATTTATCAGTCACTTAGTTGACTTGATTTATCCTATTCTTCGAAAGTCTTACCATGACTACCAGTTGAATATTCCATGAATACTCATGAATATTGATAATTTTTGGCAAAACAGCGATCTTGACAGTAAAACTGGCTACTTAAGCCGCTCTTCAATACCAAAACTCACGCGATAAACTTCATCACAGTGTGATGCGACAAACTGACCAATAATGCCGCTTAAATCAACAAAGCGTCGAGACTGAGAGTCCATCGGGATCACGCCGTGATTGACATCGTTGAGCACAAACACCACATCACAGTCGATAGCAAAAATAGCTGATAGCTGCTCGCATAAATCCTGTTCCGAGAGTGCTAAGTTATTAAAGATCCACATCGACAAACAATCGATAATATAGCTTTCACCTGCTAGCAGTTGATTAGCAATATTTGTTGGTGCTTCTATCGTGTGCAATTGTGATTGTCGAACTTCTTGATGCTTATCAACGCGCTCTTGCATCGCACTGTCATCAAAAGAGTTATCATAGGTTGCGACATAAAACGGTTTGCGTTTGGCTAGTGATAATATCTTTGCCGTCGCCGCATTACTCTTGCCACTTTTCTGCCCACCAAAATACAATACTTTCATAATTCACTCTTTTTTCAGACTATTTATCATTATGCTCTTCCCACAACTACTATTTTTGATTACTTTATAGTCAAGCCATTGAGGCATCAAAGTAAACAATGAGGTTATACATGAAAATTTATGAGTTTCCTATCGCGCCTAATGCTCGACGTGTGAGCATTTTTCTCGCTGAGATTGAATTAGAAATTGAACGAGTCAACGTCGATATTCGTGGCGGTGAAAATTTAACGGCGGAGTTTAAAGAAAAAGCGGCTAACGGACTCATCCCATTTCTAGAGCTTGACGATGGTACCTGCATTTGTGAATCGATTGCTATTTGTCGTTATCTTGAAAGCGTTCACGGCCAACCTGTTCCATCGCTATTTGGTGAGTCACCACTAGAACAAGCCAACATTGAAATGTGGCATCGAATGGTTGAGTTTCAAATCATGGTTCCTCTATTACAAGCCTTTAGAAACATTAGCGGTATCTATGAAGATCGTGAGAATATTAACCAAGAATGGGGCGAGGAATCTAAACAGCGATTTATCGATGCACTGTCGACATTTGAAGTGCAGCTTGGCGCTCAACCATTCGTCGCAGGCGACCGATTTAGTATTGCCGATATTACGCTATTCTCGTTCTTAAATTTTGCCCGCGTCATTAAATTTAAACTTGATGAAGACACACCAAACTTGAGCCATTGGTTTACATCAATGAAAGCCCGTCCTTCAATTGCGAGTACTGAACCATGATTACCCTCTATACAGCACCGACGCCTAATGGTCATAAAATATCAATTGCACTAGAAGAAATGGCGCTTGAGTACGCCGTTATCACGCTAGACCTATCAAGTAACGAACAAAAGCAATCGCCATTTGTTGACCTTAACCCCAATGGCCGTATTCCCGCTATTGTCGATCACGACAATGATGATTTTGTTGTCTTTGAGACAGGCGCCATTCTCATTTATTTAGCCGAGAAAACGGGCAAGTTTTATTCATTCGATCCTAAAAAGCGCTCACAACAGCTGCAATGGCTCATGTTTCAAATGAGCGGCGTAGGCCCAATGATGGGTCAAGCGAATGTGTTTAATCGTTATTTTCCAAAGAAAATCCCTGAAGCGATTGAACGCTATCAAAATGAAGGACGCCGCTTATTTGAAGTAATGAATAATCAGCTGGCCAACAACCAATATTTAGCAGGAGATGAATATTCTATTGCTGATATCTCAACCTTTACTTGGGTAAGAATTTACGAATGGAGTGGCATCGATATATCAGGGTTAGATAATTTACAGCGCTGGCTCGATGAGCTGTCTCAGCGACCAGCTTGTATTAAAGGGTTACAAATTCCCCCGTCACCAGATTTAACAGACGAGGAACGCGCCGCTCAAATTCAAAAAATGGTGACCAAGTAAATTTTATTCAACCAAAGCAAATAAACTAACTTCTAGCTGCTGAGCCAACTGCTGGGCAGCTGTGCTGTCATCACTAATAAATTCTAAGCGTGAATCATCACTCTCATCAATTTCTTGATAGTCCATTTCTTTACCGACGATATTAAATGCAAATATTCCTTGATAAGTGATCAAAATGGCTTTCAATCGATTGATACTAACGTCACGTAAAACTTTAAGCACCCGATGTAAATCAAATCGTTTATGGGGTGCTAAAGCCCAACCAAAAGACGTGAAACCATCGCCAGAATTATTTAGACGAATGAAGTCTTGAGTCGCTAATTGCTCACTGACACTTAATGCCTTTTTGCGAAGACTAATCGCAGGAACTGGACAATCAACTGCCTGGTAAACGCATGGCATTTCTAACAAAGCATTGACTTGTTCACTATCAAATTCCATTAACAAGGGCTTTTTATTCAACCCCTGAGTCTCTACATATTCTTGAAGCAATTTACTTTCAATGCCTGTATATAAATCAGCTTTACTGCAAATATACGCGTCAGCCACCTGCATCTGCTGGCGATAACTTGCATTATCTAACCAAAGAGAATCATTAACTCGCCTTGCATCAATCAGCGTTAAAGTCGCTTTTACATTAATAATATCTCGATAATGTGGCGCTTGTAATGTGGCTAACACTTCAGCTGGATGACCAAGGCCTGTTGGCTCTATCAATAAACGATGTGGCTTAGCGCGAGCTATCAAACGATTCAAAGTAATTTGCATACTCAGCCCCGCAGTACAACACATGCAGCCTCCTGGTACTTGGGCAATAAATACACCTTGTCGATTTGGATCCTTTAACAGTCCACCATCAATGCCAACTTCACCAAACTCATTAACCAACACAGCCCATCGTTCATGGTCTGGCTTTTCTCGCAAAAGACGTTCAATAAATGTCGTTTTACCAACACCTAATGCACCGGTAATAACATTCGTCGGCACTGCGCTTAATCTTTCATTACTTTTCATTAACACCGCCATCGCTACTCTTCTGTTTGTTCAAGAAATGACTGACGAAGTTTGAGACTTAAGTGATGAGCAGCGATGACTAAGCCAGAACCTGCAACGGTTAAGAACGTTTCACCAATACCGTGAAACATGCGTGAAAATGATAACAATGCGACACCGCCAATTGCCAACACCAACAACCACGGATTGCGAGTCACTAGCCAAACCTGCGGCACGCTAAAAATTAACATAGCAAAAATAGGCAACAGCAACAGCGTGTGAAACCATTCCTCACTTAAAGCACTCACCAATACATTGGATCCCAATACAATTGCCAAAAATGGCATCACTAAGCAATGTGCAATACACACTCCCGAGAAAAATATTCCCAGTTTATCTTTGAATGATTGTTGCTTGATTATTGCGTGTTCCATAAATATTCCTCTAAAGACAGACCCATCAGTTGAACTACATATTGTTATAATATAACATAAACACCTTAAGTTACATTATAACATTACATTTTATTTAAAGGAGTCTTTGTGAATATTCCCGCCAAACACACGTCTATTAAACATAGAGCCACTAAACATAAGGCTATCAATCATGTGCTTACTAAAGTAAGCCTGCTAATAGGCTTAATGTTTAGTACTGGCAGCATGGCACAAACAGTTTCAGGCACGATAATCGATAATCAAGGCAACAAAATTAGCGGTGCGAAAGTCCGTATTCTTGATAGTAAGCAGCAAGTAACTACCAATAAAAATGGCGACTTTCATTTTGCCAATGCACCAGATAAATCACTTGAACTGCACATCACAGCGTCAGGTTATGCACATATTAATCAACATATTGCCCTCAATGACGGTGCCAACGTAGCAATCTCATTAGCGCGTTCAGCGATTGAAGTCATCGATGTCAAAGCAACGCCATTTCATGCGTCAGTCATGGAAGCGAGTATTCCTGTTTCAGTGTTGTCAGGAGAAAAGCTTCGTCAACAACAAGCCTCTACGCTGGGTGATACATTAGAAAAACAAGTAGGTGTCCATACCAATTTTCACGCTGGTGTTGCAAGCACACCAATTATCCGTGGCTTAAGCGGCCCACGAGTCATGATTACTCAAAATGGATTAGACGTAAGTGATGTGTCACGGGTTGGTCCAGACCACAGCGTGGCAACAGAAGCATCAACTGCCACTCAAATTGAAGTATTACGTGGCCCAGCAACACTCTTTTTCGGCAGTGGTGCTATCGGCGGTGTCGTCAATGTAGTAGATGAGCGTGTGCCAACTAACAACACGCCGTTTGGTGAATTTATTCTTGAAAAAAATTCAGTGAACAATCAAAAATTGGCCGCCTTTAATGTCAAAAATGGCACTGATTCATTTGCATTTTATGCTGATGGCTTTTGGCGCGAATCTGATGATTATCGCATTCCTGAACCACCAAAGTCAGCCGCAAGCAACGAACATCACAATAAAGTTGAAAACAGCGCTGAAGAATCAAATAGCCTTACACTCGGCGCTAGCTACCTATTCGATCAAGGTTATGTCGGTCTGTCTGCTGGTAAATTGAAACGTGAATACGGCATCCCAGGCCATACACACGGCGAAGAAGAAACTCATGAAGATGAACACGATCATGGCGAAGAGGCAGAGCAACAAGTGTTTGCTGATTTAGAGCAGAATCGCTACCAGTTAATTGGTGAATATAACTTTGACGATAGTTTATTTAGCGCTGTTAATTTCAAAGCCTCTTACACCGATTACAAGCACGCAGAAATCGAAGCGGGCGCAGTAGGCACCACCTTTACCAATGATACGACGGAGCTGAAAGTTGATTTACTCCATCACCCAATTATGAATTGGCGCGGCGGAATTAGTTTTCATGCGAAAGATACGGACGTTGAAGCCATTGGCAGCGAAGCATTTACACCGCCATCAACGCAAAAAATGATTGCACTTGCGATGATGCAAGAACGGCACTTTGACGATGTGCTTGTTCAATTTGGTGCGCGAATAGAGCGCGTAACGCTAGATGCAAAAAATGTTCGACTACCGCATTTAGAAGCTCACGGCCACGATGAAACTGGTGAGATGGAGACCCATGATCATGGCCACGAAGAAGAAACGTCTGAATTAACGCGCGTATTTTCAGTAGAGCAAACGTTCACTCCAGTAACGGCATCGCTAGGTGTCGTTTGGGATTTCACTGAAGGCTATAACGTTGGCGCATCAGTATCTCGTTCGCAACGTGCCCCTTCGGCCTCTGAGCTATTATCATTTGGCCCACACATTGGTACTCGAAGTTATGAAGTCGGCGCTTTATTTGCACTTAACGATCACAATGAAGTTACCCTAAACAACCAAGCTATTGATTTAGAAACAGCCAATAACATTGATATTAGTTTTAGAAAAACTCAAGGTGACGTCGCCGTTATTGTTAACGCATTTTACAACCAAGTAGATAACTACTATTACCAGGTTGCTACTGGGTTGTTTGGTAGTGACGGACATGACCATCATGGTCATGATCACGGCGGGCATAGCGCTGGCGAACTTCCGGTTTACATCTTCAAATCACAAGATGCGACATTGCACGGTTTCGAAGCACAAATTAACTGGAATATTAACGATGAGTTTTCTTCATCTTTCTTCGCTGATTATGTAAGAGCACGCTTGAAAAATGGCGGTGATTTACCGCGTACTCCGCCACTACGCTTTGGCACAAACTTTAGATACCAACTTGAAAGTTTTAGCGCCCATCTTGATATCACGCGCTATCAAGAACAAGACAAGGTAGCCAATTTAGAAACGTCAACTAGCGGTTACACGCTCGTCGATCTGGGTGTTAGTTATCAATTACCCCTACTCGATCACGACATTACCTTTTACGCCACCGCCAAAAACCTCACCGACGAATACGCCAAGGTGCATAGCTCTTTTGTGAAAGACATTGCACCGCGCCAAGGCCGAAGCCTAGCTGTTGGCTTGCGTGCCTATTTCTAATTTTGAAAGCGAATAAATTTTAACAAGGAATTAACCATGAAAAAAACATTTAAACTTAGCCTAATAGCAACGCTATGTAGCACACTCTGGCTAACAGGTTGTGGCGACGCAAAAACAACCATCAATGAAAAAGAATCAGAGCAACCAGCAACAGATCACGACCATGATCACGGTAGCGGCGGTGACATTACCATCGATAGTTTAGGCCGCTTGGCAATTAGCGCACCTGATAGCGATCAAATATCCGTATTTGATCTCGATGATAGTGAACTAGTTGGTCAGTTTTCAACGACCTACGCTGGTAGTCGAATCACAGCGTCTGCCGGATACCGCTACCTAGTCATTACCAATCGTGAGAATGGCCACACTGGATTTATTGATGGTGGTTTATGGCGCGAAGATCACGTCGCGCATTTACATGATTATGAACAAGCACCTGCAACAATCGACTTTCATATCGATAGCAGCCAACCAACTCACGTCGTTAAACACGAAGGTCTGATGGCTATTTTTAACGATGGTAATGCCGATACCAGCACTAATGCGTCAGTCAATTTACTCACTGACGAAAACATCACGGCGGCTAAAACAGACAGTGAAGTGATTACATTCGACATGAATATGCACGGCGTAGCAGAGCCACGCGGAGACTTCATTTTAACTACGGTGCGACGTGATGATGCCACCAGCACATCGTCTGCGAAAATCTTGCCAGACCAAGTAGCGGTTTATCACAAACATGGTGATGAATACGAGCAAGATGTTATTTTCGACACGACTTGTCCAAACCTTCATGGCGCGGCGCAAAGTGAAAACTTCGTTGCTTTTGGTTGTGGTGACGGCGTATTTTTGGCTAAAGATGACGGCCATGACTTTGATGTGAGTAAAATAGCCAACCTAGATAACTTCGACACTCGTCGTGTTGGCAGTCTTTATGGTCATCACAGCCACAATGCGCTGATTGGTGTCGCGTCAGCACGTGGTACTACGCCGTTATTAGTGACTGTTGACGCAACTAAGGGCGCAATGAGCGCAATTGATTGGCAGCCGCAGACTGATGCAGCTCCAGTGTCTTACGGTTTTTCCGTTGACGGAGATGTCTTTGTAATTCTAGATAATCAAGGTTACTTAACGTTACTCAAATCGCATCTGCATAACGGTGAAACCGAGTGGGAATTTGCCTCACGTGTTGATTTCACGCAGCAAGACGTATCAACAATGCCTGACGGACAAAGCTTTAGTTTGGTGATGTCACAACATGCTGACACAGCTTACATTAGCGATCCGATAGCAAATACGATTGTCGCTGTAGATTTAGCCGATGGCGATGTTACAACTGCGCTGAGTTTAGATTTCACACCGGCTAACATTAGTTGGTTAGGTATTAAAAATGAAGAAGAACACGCTCATTAAACACTAAATAATCTCTGTCCCTAGCTGATTGCTAGGGGCCACGCCTTGACGGGTAAGCTTAACGATTGTGTTAGCATTAACTGGCTTACTAAAATAATATCCTTGAATGTATTCGCAAGCCAAATCTTGTAAAAACTGCAATTGCTCTATGGTTTCAACACCTTCTGCAACTACTCGTAAATTCAAATTATGCGCCATGACCACAATCGTTGATATCAACTCTTCGTTACCAATATTGCCGGGAATTCCTTCCATAAAACTGCGATCAATTTTAAGAAAATCTAGCGGCATCTTGGTCAACATACTCAAACTAGAATACCCCGTACCAAAATCATCCATTGATACTGTCGCTCCCATTGCCCGAATTGCTGTTAAACAGTTAATCATCGTTTCAATGCTATTTAAGGCACTGGTTTCAGTAATTTCAATATCCAGTAAATATGCAGGGAAGCCAGTCTCATCAAGACCTTCTTGGATTTGATTAACTAAAGACTCAGTAATTAATTGACGAGCAGAAACATTCACCGATACCCGCATCGAAATACCGAGATCATCTTGCCACGCTTTGCCTTGACGCATGGCTTCAAGTAACACCCAGTGGCCAATCTCTTCAATTAACCCAAGTTCTTCAGCTAACGGAATAAATACACTTGGCGAAACGCTGCCATTAACAGGATCATCCCATCTAATTAACGCTTCAACCGATTCAATATCATAGGTTTGTGCATTAACTTTAGGTTGGTACAACAAGTGAAACTCATTATTCCTCAACGCCTGACGTAAACGCGATTCCATAGCAAGTTGACGCTGCGATTGTTCATTCATTTGCGCTGAAAATAAACAGAACCTGTTACGCCCTTCTTCTTTAGCGCGATACATTGCACTGTCAGCGTGTTTTAACAGCTCTTCACGACTATCTCCATCTTGCGGGTAGATAGCACAACCGACACTAGTGGTCATTACTAACTCACGACCATCAATTGCTAGTGGCTTATTAAGACTATCAACAATACGTTGTGCCGCGCGATAAACATCGGCTTGCTCTTGTACATCATTAAGCAATACGACTAATTCATCGCCGCCAATTCGAGCAATGGTATCAACTTCGGATAAACACTCAGCGAATAAATCTGCAACTTCACACAGCACTTTATCACCTACCGAGTGACCTAAAGAGTCGTTAATTCGCTTGAAGTGATCTAAATCGACGAACAACACAGCGAGCTGAGTATGATGCGCATTAGCTTGTAAAATGGCGGCGTCTAAACGATCGTAAAATAGCTGACGATTGGGCAGTTTGGTTAGGGGATCATAGTAGGCAAGATGTTCGATCATCGTCTCTGAGTTTTTTCGCTCAGTGATGTCATTAAAAATACCGGCATAAAGCACCGTCTGATTAATCGGCTCTTTAATACGCGTTATCGTTAACCATTCTGGATAGACTTCACCATTTTTACGACGATTCCAAATTTCTCCTTGCCATCGTCCTTGTCGATTAATGGTTTCCCACATTTCATCATAAAAGCGCTTATCATGCTGGCCTGACGTTAAAAGATTGGCTCGCTGACCGACGGCTTCTTCTTCTGTGTAGCCAGTCAAAATACTAAAGGCAGGGTTTACCGACTGAATAATTGCATTTTCATCGGCCACCATGATGCCATCATCTGACGCTTCAATCAGCGCATGGGCCATATGCAGATTAAACTCTTTCTCTTTTAACGAGGCTTCACTGCTTGCTAGCGCGCTGCGTAAACGAGACACATAGCTTTGTTCAATACGATTAAGAATGTCAGAAAATGAAATAATACCAAGAAGTGAACTATCGTCATCATCGACACCTAAATGTCTAATATGGCGCTTTTCCATAAATGAACGAATGGCGAGCAAGCTCATGCCCTTTGGCACAGTGATAAGAGGTTTACTAATCGCGTCAATTAACGGAAGATTTAGCTGATTTAACGCCATTAATCGGACAACATCTCGCTCCGTCAATAAACCGATTGGCTTGGTATTATCAACTATTACCAACGCATCACATTGATGAATTCCCATGTGCCGAATTGCTTCAATTAGTGTTCCGCTAATGTCGAAATGCAACTGAATATGCTCAGGCAGAACTGTTTGTACTTGAGTCATACTCAAAAACAATGTCGCATCTTGATGGATAACGATATCACTTTGGGACAAGATCCCGATAAGTTGATTATCTAGTGCCACAACCACCAAATGTCTAACGTTATTACGCTTTAACTCTAAGGTAGCGTCATTGAGTGACATCTCAATGTTAATTGTATGGATGCGCGACGACATAAACCGCGAAATTTCGCAGTCAAATACACTCGGCTGATGAATATTAACCTTTAAAGCATCAGCTTCTGTCCATATACCGATAGGAATGTTTTCTTGGGTAATGATAATCGAACTACAGTGTCGTTGATGCATCAACTTCGTTGCTTCTCGCAACGTCGTTTCTTTGCTACACGTGACAACTCTGCGCTCGACAACATTGTCTAAAGCACTGTCTTTCATAAGTTTGACCGACGACCGCCCCACCATCTGTCTAAATTACGTGAATATGTCGATGCTATCACATCGTATTCAACCAATTTGACAAAGCGCGCTCATAATTGACTTATATCAATAACTCTTGCCTTTTAGTTATAAGTTATACCAAAGTCTAATTTATAAATTACTTATAGCACTAATTTAAAATGCTCTTTAAACCGACGTGACAAATTGAGTTTTTTACCATTTACCAGCGCTATTTCACTGTCTCCGTTCCCCGTCGGTGTAATTGATTCTATGTGACTCATATTGACGGCAGCACTGCGATGAACTCGGCAAAAACCTTGCTCTTCAATTTGTAAAATTAACTTGGTCAGTGTGGCGCGCATTGGATAAATTCGACCTTTGCTGTGCAAGTTAACGTAATTTCCTGATGATTCTAACCATTCGATGTCTTTAACATTAACAATAAACTCTTTACCCAGCTTTTTAACCAATAGTCGTTCGAGTTTTTTGGGCTCAATCTCATCCTCACTATCACTCACCGCTGTTGCCTCACCTTGCAATCGACTGAAAATAAAATCATAACCCTGAATAAAAATGACAAAGCCAATAAAGCTCCACAAATCTTTGCGATATTCATAAAGCAGTTCAAACCATACATCACCAAAATCATAGTTCGCTTCCATAAGCCAATAAACACCTTCTCGAATCGCCACCATAATGGCGACATGTAACAGCGAGAAGATGATTGAGCCGAGAACAATAAATTTAATGGTATGTAATAGTTTCCCCCAGCCAATAGGCCAGCGTTTAAACGCCATTATCATCATTGGAAATAAAGACAACGCACTTATGGCACTTGAAAACTCCCATAAAAACGGTTCCCAGATCTGGAACGACATCGTCTTTGAATCTCTCGTTGCTTCCATGATGGTCGAGGTTGCTAATAACAAACTGTTGAGAAAAAACAGCAGACAAATAGCCCCTATTTCATAAGCCGTTTTATATCGTTGAAAGTGATTTAATTTACTCATCGCGTCAGCTTAATGGGTTAGGCATAAAAATCAAAAATCTTATTATTCATTTCATCACATTATAGTGCCGCTTGTCCCTAACTATTGTTAATACAACACTTTAAGCATGTAAAAAAAATTATGTTTGGCAAAGTGACAACAAAAATAACTATATAGAATCGCAAAATGCTACTAACAAACTCTCAAATATTCATCAAACTTAAACAAGGATTCACACCTGATATCACAGGACTACCATCACGACGCTATGATCTCGACTGGCTTCGCGTACTCGCCTTTGGATTACTTATTTTATTTCATAGCGGTATGTTCTATGTCGAACATTGGGGCTTTCATGCCAAGAGTCAATATCGCAGTGAAACGTTAGAAAGTGTGATGTTATTGATTCAGCCGTGGCGCATGATAATTCTCTGGTTCATCGCAGGCATCGCCGTCAAATTCATCATGGCGAAAGTCACTGTTGCTCGTTTCGTTTATCAACGATCTATACGCATATTAATACCACTCTTATTTGGTATTTTAGTTGTGGTGCCACCTCAGCTTTATGTCGAAATGACTCAAAATAACGATCTATCGATGAGCTATTGGCAATTTATGTTGGAGTTTTACTCACCCGACACGCAAATTTTTAGTCAATATACTGCCGGCATATGGCCGCATATCGACGTCAATCACCTGTGGTTTTTACGCTCGTTATGGAAGTATTCTCTGATCATCTTAGTTTTAATGCCGCTGCTCAATGCTGTATGGATAACACGCCTCACAAACTGGCTCATGCAGCAACATGTCACGTTAATTGTATTGATACTTACCGCACCACTATTTACCTTCCAGCTTACCTTAGCTGATGATGAAACACGCTACGCTATTGGATTTACTTGTATGATTTATGGTTACCTCATAGGCTGGCACCCACTTCTTTGGCAACGTGTTGCAGCGTTAAGAAAAACATTACTCATTGCGCTGCTGGTTTGCGCTATTATCGTTATTTCTTTTTATAATCTGGTATGGCTTCAGCCAGAAAGTAAGCCTGAATGGCTAAGTGTCAGTGGCCTACTAATTTACAATATGATGCGCATAGTCGGTGTATTCTGCGCCTTTGGTTTTGCGCATCACTATCTCAATAAACCCTCATCAGTATTACGTTATTTTAACGACGCTGTTTATCCGTTTTACATCATTCATCAAACACTTATAATCGTCATTGGTTATCAACTAACAGCGCTATCGCTTGGCCCTGTCCTTGAACCCGTACTCCTTGTTGTTTTAACTATCGTCGGTTGTTTTGGTTTATTTGAGTTGATTAGACGAGTTGACTTACTGCGTTTCGTTTTTGGTCTGAAAATGCAAAAGCATTATTCAAAATCACTCACCATCGTTGGCCAACTATTAAGTGTAATGGCGATGCTTGTCATCGGTTTAGAAATCATTTTTTAATGAATATCACGCTGCCTTATTTATTATATAAACGCCCTTGAGCGGGCGTTTAATAACACACTAAGAACTTAGTCTTAACTACAACAATTCAATTGTGTTGTATCACATGATGACTGGTTTTCTTTACCACGCATGATCTGACCTAAGCGTGTTTCCTCAGCAAGATAAAACTCCGAAAAACGCTCTATGAAATCTGCTGGTACTGATTTATCTGCCAAGCCAGTCTCTATCACAGCTGCTTGCCATGCCTTAACTTTGGGATACTTAGCTAAGAAATCATACCCAGACTTCTCTTCGATAACCGCTGCGCGGTGCAATAGCGGTAACCAAGCAATATCAACGTTACTTAATTGCTCCCCTTTAAAGTAAGGGCCATCATTTAATACCGCTTCAGCTTTTTCAAACGCTTTGCCTAATTTGGCTGTGCGTTCCAATAAAGTGTCTTCGTCACTACTGCGCATTGAGGTGCATTGCACTAAGTAGTGCTTAGAAGCTTGATAACTCCATGCCCTATCTTTAGCACGTTGCTCTGGTGTTACGTTCTTTTCAAGTGGCTCACTAATTTCTTCGATGTATTCTACAATCGCATCTGATTCAAATAATGCGTCACCAGACTCAGTGACAAGTACCGGAACCTGACCGGTGGGCGCCAAATCTAAAAACCACTGCGGCTTATCTTTTAAACTAATGAATTCTATTTCGTAAGGAATGTTTTTCGCTTCAAGCAAGCCTGTAACACGCTGAACAAATGGGCAAATCTTAAAACTGATAACTTTAATCATGGGGAAAATCCTAATTAATATTTAGTGAATGTACCTATAAGACGTCTAAACATTAAAAAAGACGATAAACATCCAATAAAAAGTAATTTTATTTCCCTCGACGTATTTAGAGACTTTGAAATTAACGGACACTCCTTCATTTCATTTTTATCATGATAATGTTGTATTCTACAAAAACTGCATTAACAATGAATACTTAATAGATACGGGTAATAAATGAGGCTGTCATGGAATTAGAAACTATTTGGGCAGAATATCAGCAAGCGCTAAAAGGTTTTTTATTAAGTAAAATCTCCGATCACGATGAGGTCGAAGATATTTTACAAGAAGTATTGATTAAAACTCATGAAAATTTACCGTCTATCAGAGACACAAGTCGGATTAAATCATGGCTTTTTCAGGTCGCAAACCGCACAGCAATGGATTATTACCGCAGTAAGTCAAAGTCAGATAAAATTGAAGAGAAAGATCTATGGTTCGCCACTGAACCACAAAGTATACAAAAAGAGTTTTCGACATGTATCACTCCCTTTATTTCAGCGTTACCCCAAGAGTATGCCGACATACTATTAGCAATAGAGCTGCACGGCGAATCACAAAAAGAATACGCTGAGAAGCTTGGTATATCTTATTCAACGTTTAAATCTAGAGTCCAAAAGAGTCGCCAAATGCTGAGAAAGATATTTGATGATTGCTGCCATTATTCCGTTGATCGAAAAGGAAACCTCATTGACTATGTGCCTAAAAATGGTCAATGTAATAATTGCTGACAATATGTCGTTTTAATAATACATAATGTATATTAACGTTAAAAATGTGATTCAATACAAACTAAATAAAATTATCAATCAATTACTTAGAGAAAGCGCTTTCTCGCTCGACTCAATACCATTCATTTGATAATTTACCTTCATAGAAGTTTAAAACTCCAAGGCAATATGAAAAAACCGCTACTCATTCTGTTTATACTCCTATTTAGCCACCGTTGTTTTGCCACTACAGTAAAACTATGTGGTGTTGATTGGCCGCCGTTTACGAATAGTAAACATGGCACATTAACTCATGGCTTATCCATTGATGTCTATACTGAAGCTTTTCGACGACTAGGCATGAAAATAGACGCGAGATCGATGCCATGGCAACGTTGTATGAAACTCGTTAAAAATGGCGCATTCGATGCGCTGGTTGATAATACTCATAGTGATGATTTTATTCATGGTCCAACGCCAACAGCTTTTTATCCGTTAGCCATTTATGTCCGGAGCGATTCAAAGCAATCTAAGTTCTCTTGGGCTGCGATGGAAAATAAAAGTGTAGCTATGGTGAAAGGTTATGATTACACAGAAAAAATTGCTTCTTTTAAGTTGTGGAATAAATTGTTTGCTCAGTCTGAAAGCATTCTCGTCAAACTGTTAAAAGCGAAACGTTTTGATTACATCTTACTTGACCCATTTGCCGCAAAAAACTTAGAGATAACACACGACGTCAAACTAAAAATGCTCACACCAGTTATTGATACTGCAGAGCTTTATTTAGTTTTCAATAAGAAAAAATCTGCATTAATGAATAAGTTTGACGCTAAAATTATCGAAATGCTCAACGACGGCACCATGGATCGGCTTTATTCAAAGTACCTGCCGACGTCCTATAGTGACTTTGTAAAAATGACGGCTAATTAATCTTGTTATTAAAGTAACGAGTGCGATACCGATGAGGAGATATCCCATTAAATGATGTGAATGAGCGGGTAAAATGAGCTAAATCACTAAACCCTGCGTTATTTGCAATCTCAATAATAGGCTTATTCAACCAACTCTTTTCTTTCATTAACCGAGTAGCATAACCTAAGCGCAATTGCTTTAACCAAGCATTCGGGGTTAACTGCTGTTTAGCGAAAAAGCGATACAGTTTACTCTTAGAGATATGATGTTGTTTGGCAACGTGTTCGATATTCACATTCTGGTTCGAAAGCTGCTGATACAAGGCTATCTTTAATTGATTAAACTGAATATTACTCATCGAGCGTCTAGTGACTAAACAATCTGAGTTTGGGATGGTGTTGCCCCATAAATTAATTAGGCTTTGTTGATCATTGACAAGTGATAATTGATTACCATCATGATGGCGCGAAAAATCAAGTTGCTCTACGTAAGTCTTAAGTAAAAAGCCCATTCCGCTTTTAATATTAATTTTGCGCGCAACGCCTATATCATCTTCACCCATAAAATCTTTTATTATGTGAATAGGCACGTGAATTGATAAATGCTTCACTTCCCCATCGTGAATCAATTTGCAAGGAAGTCGTTGATCCATAATCGTCATATCGCCAGCATTGAGTAGTATCTGTCGCCCCGCTTGTTCAAACTGAGAGCGACCACGCTGCTGCAATACAATAAAATAATGAAACAGACCATCTGCTGGTTCGTCAACACTGTGCTTGATAATGCTGCGTGCATTAGTAGAGATTGATGACAATTCAATATCAGATACTTCACTGATATTAACGTGACCAGCAAAAGACACAGCGTGATCAAGCTGCGTGCTATATTGACCGCACGACAGCATTAACGACTCATTCCAATCATTTAATCGTTGCTCTAGTGATAGAGCATTATCATCAACAACCACACAATTACCAACCCAATTCATCGAATCACTAAATTAATGATTGTGCCGTCTAATTGCAAATAGCAGATTACTTTTACTCACATCGCTACTGCTTTTGTTTAAATGCTTTAAACCAATCATCATAATTTGGAATAACTTGCATAAACTGTACTCTTTCCGTTGCTAAACGCGTTGCCACATCGGCGTTATTTTCCACTAAACCAGCTGGAAATTGTTTCTTGAGAACTTTAAAAATATCTGTGCCGTGCTCTTTATAGGCCATGATTGCAAGTTTTAAAAACATCCCTTGATACCATGCGTAATCCTTAGCACCAACACCAGAATAAAGACGTTCAAACCGTTCCAATGAACTATCTTTCAGCTGATAAGCCTCTGCATTAATTTGATAACTTGTTAACTCAAATAAACGCGCTAATTTGGGTTTTCGCTCGGCCAAATAAACATAAGCACCAAGCTGAGCAAGAAATTCATTCGTCCATGCGTTAATGGGGTGAATCCCGTAATTTCGAACATACACATGACTCACTTCATGAGCGCCAATGATGTAAGGAAAAATCGTCGCGGCTTGCTCAAAACTATGGCCAGTATCAATAATTGATTTTTTAGTGGCTGACGATGCCTTGTCTTTTAAGTCGATAACGGATTGACTAATAACACCTGATTTAGTGGCGGGTAAAATAACAACATAGTGACTTTTATCATCACCATTTGGCCGAACATAAGGCATCCCGTACGGCGGCCGATCGCCTGTTAACGCTTTATACGCCTTAAAGCCTGTTCTATTTGGTAATGCCAATGAGATTTGAAATGATTGGCCAAACAGCTGCTGGTAAAATGCAATAGAATCGGTGACGATATCTTCTGCTACGGGTAAATGTTGACGGCTTTCCTTCATAAAATAACTATCAACGTTATTAGTCTTTTTATGCTGAAATTTTAACTGTTTAAAGGCTTCAACGGCTGTCACAGCAGCATTTGCGTTTAGCGCTACAACACTGATTAATAGAATACTTACGATACGTTTCATTTTACTTCTCGGTTAATCATCTTAACCCTAGTGTAAAATGAATCGTGTCTGATTGATTTGACTGAGAGTGTCAAAATGAGGCTAATGTTGGTCCATCTCTACACGCCTTTATAATTTAAGTAACTTTTCAATCATTTTTTTCGCATTATCGTTGGCAGGGTTTAACGTAAGGGATTTTTTATACCACGCAATAGCCTGCTTATAGTCACCACTCGCCATCACGGCTTCTCCCAAACTATCGTATGAATTAGCATCTTGCGGGTAAAGCTCGGTATAAACAGTGAGTAAATTGATTGCCCCCTTAATGTTCTTTTGTCCCAGCGCATTGTACCCAGCAGCATTAATTGCATTAGCACTTAAAAAACGAGAGTTTGGCTTTTTCTTTCTCCACGCTTTATAAGCGTTTACGCTTTGTTGCAGACTGCCTTCTAAAGCAACTTCAAAAGGTAACAACTCATCGTCAGCAAGCTTTCGCATAGAAAAACTACGTAATCTGGTCGACGGACGCGTCACTGTTAAATACTTAAACTTATCTGCAGGATTAGTTTGCAACGACACAACGTTTGCTTTTTCATTTAAGGAAAACTGCCCGTTTCCCTGATAGTACATTTTACTTTCATAACGTTGGCCACCAATGCTCAACGGGTCGACATAAGTTAAGTCCCCTTTATTGGCTGTGACGGTTACCACTTGATCAAACGGCGATAAATAGCGTCCTGTTATTTGTTCCATTATTTGTGGCGATGACTTATCACTTGCCATCATTGGCTGTTCCCACGATAAGGCATGAACAACTTGTTTAATGAGTGCCGCGACAGCAGGATTGCGTTGTGGTGTGAAAGCGTTAATAAATACCATAATGCCTTTGCCGTCTTTCATGCTCGCCATCACATGACCACCAGTTCCCGTATTAGAGCCACCATGAGAGAACCAATCAATGTTACCTTGAGCTTCAAGTCGCATCCAACCAGCGGCCCAACCTCCTGTTTTATCTAACGTCGCGATGTTAGTTGTTTGCTGTGCGACATAAGACGAAATAACGTCTGTCTTCTCGCCAGCCAATGCGCGCTGTATTTCAATAGTAAACGTTGCCATGTCATGTGGCGTGCTCCACATGCCTGATGGTGCAATTTGCGGGCAAATAGGAATACCGTCTCGAATCACATTTTGTTTAGCATCGTGCACTTTAGCGACATTGGTTAAAAACTTGGGATGACCATGTTGATACATCGTCGTATTTTTCATACCTAACGGCGTAAATAACATGTCCTGAGCCAATGCTTGCAGCGATTTACCTGTAATGTCTTCAAGTGCGATTTGAGCAATAACATATCCACCACCACTGTATTCCCATTGGGTTCCAGGCGCAAACATGACTTCAATAGGTTTCTTATAACGAGGGAGTTTTAAGCCATTTAAGGTATCTAACGTCGTTGGAATATCATCACCTAAATGAAAATCAGCATAACCTCCCTGACTCATACCGGCGGTATGGGATAACAATTGGCGCATCGTTATTGGTGATTTATCAGTAAACGATGAGGCTGGCATTTTCCAGCGCTTTAGATAACGAGCCACAGGAACATCCAAGTCCAGTTTGCCCTGCTCTGCCAACATAACGGCAATCGTTGCAGTCACAGGTTTAGACACTGATGCTGTCGAAAATGCAGTGTTATTGTCGATAAATTCCTGACTACCGAATGCCTTCTCTCCGACGCTATGACTATAAACAACTTGATAGTCATCTACTACGGCAAAGCTAAGGCCTGACACTTTAAAATGCTTAAGAAATGCATCATAACTATGTTTTGAACCGTTTGGCGCCGTAAATTTCCCCAGCAATTCATCATAGTTAGGTACCTTATTATCTTTGGTATCAAAGGCGTTAACACCTAGTGAACCCGCCATGCATAAGATAACTAAACCCGTTTTTACTGTCCTAATTGTTTGTTTGTAAAGTGTCATAAAATTCTACCATCAAGAATAAAGTAAGCTCATAGTGATGGATAAACATGTGTAATTGTGATGATATTTCCTCAACAGCTCATGACTCACGTCAACGCCTCATGAGAAACCACATTCCTTGATATCATGATGTTAATTACTAAAAGAGAAACTAATTGTGCGTATTGTTTATTTGATCATGATTTGCTTGTTAACATTTTCACTTCATGCCAAGCAGCCGACTTTAATTGCTAGCGACACTTACCATGTTATCAATGATGACAACCCGGCATACGCCTACCCGGTAGCTGATAAATCGCAGTGGCAAAAGCGCGCCTTTAATGGATTTATTATTCGACCTGATATTTCGTGGTTTCAAATTGAGTATGACCTACCTCATCGACAAAATCCCACTCAAAACTTTGGCGTCTTTGTGAGTATTCTAGGTGCGTTTGACGCTTACTGGGATGGACAGCTCATTGCTCACAATGGCGTTGTTGGTGATTCTAGCTCGACTGAAATTCCAGGAATCATTGACAAAATAATGTTGATCCCACCAGCATTAAGTACCCCAGGAAAACACACGTTGAGCTTGCGCGTATCCAGTCAACACGTGCCATTAGGTTTAGAGAATGGTTCATTTTTTAGTTTAGTCACAGATTATGAGCAACTTATTCAACTCCCTTATAAAAAGGCGAGCCGTCCATTGCTGATGTCAGGGGCATTAATATTAGTAGCCTTGTATTCATTGTTCTTATTTTTCACCAGCTTTAAACAGCCTAGTTACCTTATCTTTAGCGCACTCTGCCTAACAATCTTGTCGCTTATGCTCGCTGAGTCTTGGCGCGGATTGGCCCCCTACACTTACGATTGGCAGATCCCAAGATTACAGCTCGTGCTAGTGCTATCTTGCCTAGCGTCATTATTACTAACCGCATTCTTTGGCTGGTTTTATCAGCTCAAACAGCGTCATAAAATATTATGGTTATTATTCGTAGTTGTTGGCCAGTTGATAACATTGGTGTCGGTGGATGGTTTTGATAATCGGAGCTTAATTGTCTTTATCATCGGTGTTGGCAGCGCCCTAGGTATAACTGTTTACGCAACATTGACTAAACAACAACATGCCGTATTGATGCTGGGAGGGCTCATTTTATTCATCGCCCCAATATCGATTAATATGTACTCCTACATGGATCAATATTTCTTTCTTTCGTTCAGCGCGCTGCTGTGTCTCATGCTGTATACACTTGCCCAAACGATGAACCAAAGGAACAAACAACTAATCCAGAGCCAATTAACTTCTAACCGATTAGAGCTTGAGCTAGTTAAACGAAACCTTCAACCCCATTTCATTTTAAATACTCTCACCGCCGTTGAAGAGTGGATTGAAGAGTCACCAGCAACCGCCGTAAAATTTATTAATGCGCTTGCTGATGAATTTAGATTTATGGCAGCGACATCAGCTCGATCCATTATCACTCTAAAAGATGAGATCGCGTTGTGTCAGTCACACCTTAAGGTCATGAGTTATCGAACAAATATTGAGTATTCACTCATCATCGATGCTAATTTACAACACGCCGCGATTCCACCGGGTATCATTTTAACGCTTGTCGAAAACGCTATCTCACACAATCATTATCAACATGGTCATGTTACTTTGTCTTTAGTGCAAACCATTAATCAATCACAACAAACGATATCTTTTACAGCGCCCATAGACACCAAAAAAAATACACAAACGCATGCTAATAATATTCATCTCGGCCTTGGTAGCCAGTACATCGATGCGAGATTAAATGAAAGTTTTGGAGCACAATGGACCATAGAATCTTCAATGACTAACGATGCGTGGCAAATGGATATTTCGTTTCCCTTAAAACGTCTAAATAACACTCTTGAGGGATTAAAAAATGATTAATGCATTAATTGTTGAAGACGAATTCATGATTGCTAAGCGCTTAACCCGCTTTATAAGCCAAGCGTTTGGCGACCAACCATTCAAATTAACGGTATTAAACACATTAGACGATGCAGATGACTTTCTCGCAAGCCACACCATTGACGTTTTGTTCTTAGATCTTAACTTGCAGGGTAAGGACGGCTTTAGCTTATTAAAAGAAAAACTTTGTGAGAGCTTTCATACTATTGTTGTCTCGGCGAATAGCGACCGCGCCATAGAAGCGTTTGACCTAGGTGTCCTAGATTTTGTCGCAAAACCGTTTACGTTTGAGCGAGTTCAAACAGCCATAAATCGATTACTTGATAATACACAAGTAGGAAACTGCAGATACCTCACCTACAAACATTTAGGGAAATCAGAACTATTAGCCGTTCAACAAATTAACTACCTGCGTGCCGAAGGGCATTACACCCATATTATCACCATCGATAATCGAGAAATTCTTCACGATAAAAACCTTGATAAACTGTTGGCAACATTACCAGAATATTTCATTAGAATACATCGTTCATATGCGGTGCCATTGCATCAAATAAAGTCTATTGAAACCCAAGCTGGCAGTAAATATTGGCTTACTCTCCACACTGGCGATAACCTGCCAATTGGCCGAACGCGGATAGCAGAGTTAAGAAACAAGTTAAAATAAACAGAACCTTACAAAATTTGTAACAATGATTAATCACATGGAACTTACTAAACCTGTTAGCATCCAATCGTTTCCAAAAAGCAAACGATTATTCACATGACAGAACTATCGTCGAATCTCATTGTATTAATTGAAGACGACTTAAAACTTGCGACTCTCATTCAGGACTATTTACAACTACAAGGATTAACAGTGCACCATGCAAGTGATGGTAAAAGTGGATTAACACTCACTAAAGAAGTTAATCCCCAGCTTGTCATTTTAGATTTAATGTTACCGAAAATAGATGGACTTACCGTCTGTAGAGAATTACAAAAGTGGTATAAAAACTCGCTACTAATATTGTCAGCGAGTGCCGACAACATGGATCAAGTGGCAGCTCTTGAAATGGGTGCTGACGACTATGTTTGTAAACCGATTCACCCTAGGGTATTGCTCGCTAGAGTGAGAGCACACCTGCGTCGTCACAAAACTTCTGTCTCTGATAATAGTCCAGCAGACATACTAACGTTCGGGCAGCTAACAATTGATTTGGGCAAACGGCAAACCCACATTGATGATCGAGAAATAAAACTAACAGAAACTGAATTCGAGTTGTTATGGCTACTTGCATGCAATCCTGAACAACCGATTTCTCGAGAAGAAATTAGTCAGTCATTACGCGGTATCTCCTATGATGGGCTAGATCGCTCTATCGATAACAAAATTGTTTCACTTCGTAAAAAGATTGGTGATAACGCCAATCAAGCCAAAAAAATCATTACTGTTCGTGGTAAAGGATATTTATTCGTGACTGACCAGTGGAGTAGCTCATGACTCTAGTACCTGATAAAAAGAAATCATCCAACTTCTTAACGGGCAGTATGTTTAAACAATTTACGGCCCTATATTTAACGCTAATTATTCTATTCCTATTGTGGGTAAAATTTATCTATAGTTACATGCACCATGTATTTATTGATGACATTTATCAGGACAAAATTCATGATCATGAATCTATCGTATTGATGCTAAAACATCTCTATACCAATAATTCAAATCAAGAATTACAAGTCTTAATAGACAAAATAAATGCGACATCTAACATACCAATTAAAATTATCCCAATAGAAAACCTACATTTACCTCAGAAGTTTATGGAGCAACTGGCCGCGAACAAACCTGCTATGCCGTTTTATCCGAATGATATTCATTTTGAAATGATTACGTCAGAATTAGTGGCTAAAATTGGTCCCGTTGGCGTCAAAGAGGAAGCCGACTTTGCTTATACCATTATTAACTACTCGCCATTAGTGCTATTCGGCGCATTAACGTTAATTTGGGTGTTTGTTTTACAATATCGATTGATACGACTGGAAACATCCATGACTAATTACAGCTTAGGCAACTTTCAAAGTAGAGCCACGACAGGTTTTTGGAAGTTGGGAAACCTCAACAAGACCTTCAATGGTTTAGCTGACCGCCTTGAACGTTACATCAATAGTCAAAAACACCTAACCAATGCCGTTTCTCATGAACTGCGCTCCCCGATAAGTCGGCTTCGTTTCCAATTAGAGATGCTACAAAGTGTAGAAACCCCTTCGTCTCGACAAACATATGAGCAAGGCATGTCAGACGATTTGGATGACATGGACGCGCTAATTCACGAACTACTCAATTATGCAACCTTAGAAAGCCAAGATCCCATTTCTCAATGGAAAAGTGTTGAGTTATCGCATTGGCTTAAAGTACAACAACAGCATCTTTATGCCGAGATAACTAACGAAATCATATTAGATCTACCCTCTCATGATATGCATGTTTCTCTTGATCCGTTACTCATGGCAAGACTATTACGAAACCTCGTCGATAACGCAGACAAATATACAAAAGATACAATTATAATCGGTGCTACAACAACAGCTGAAGATTGTGCTATCTGGGTTGACGATAATGGTGTAGGAATTTCACCGGAAGATGCATTACTCGTGTTCGAACCATTTTCTAGACTTGATTCGAGTCGCAATAAATCAACAGGAGGTTATGGTATCGGGCTTGCGATTGTCGCCCAAATAGCACGACATCATCACGGTAGAGTTGCGGTTCATCAAAACCGGTTTGGCGGCGCTAGATTCATTGTTTCATGGCCAAAAAAACTCAGCAATGAGTAACCGCTAATGACAATACAGTGACATTCGTTTACAGAAAGCGACAAAGTCACGACAAACTCTAAACATCAATTACAACGCCGACTCGGCATAGTATCACCATCATTAAATATGCTGGAAATACTATGCTTGTCGGCAGATCTTCTACTTTAAAAAAACATCCCAATTTAGCACTCAATATTTTCACCTGCCTGAAATCTCTGCCGCCAATAAACGCAGTAGCTTTAAGCTTTATCATGTCTGTTATTCTGGTGTTTTTTTACAATCACGCCTTGTGGAAAAATATCTTCATATTGCCTTACGATTATTCATTAGCAAACCTTGGTTTCGTCATATCTTTATTCGCATTTTTTATTGCTTTAACCAATATAGTGATTACTGTATTTTCCGTACGCTATATCCGAAGACCAGCGTTTTCTCTGCTATTTATCACAGCAGCTAGCACTAGTTATTTTATGAACAACTACGGCATCATGATTGATAAGTTCATGATTCAAAATACATTTGAAACAGATACTAGCGAAGCATTTGAGTTAATGTCTTTTAAACTAGTCGCTTACATCATTGGGCTAGGCATACTCCCGAGCATCATCATCTATCACTTGAAGTTTAAAGAGCATAA
>MPDF01000100.1 GCA_001874365.1 Gammaproteobacteria bacterium MedPE
GGAAAAACAAACGGCTGAATTGGCGCTAGAAGCAAGTAGTAGTGGAATTTGGTTTTACAATCACGCAACGGGAGAATCTATACAAAATAGATTGCATGAGTTAGGTCATAACGTTTCTGACAACATGAAAATAGCCGACTTTTTTTCCTACATTCATCCAGAAGATGGGAAAGAGCTAGTGCCTTTGTGGAAATCATTTATTGCAGGAAAATTATTGCAATGGGATGTACTTTATCGGATCAGGAATAGTGATAAAGAATGGGTATGGTATCGTGATTTAGGAAAAGCATGTTTTACAAATAGTCATGTTGGTAATCAAATTTTTACAGGTACTTATACGAATGTAACTGCAACGAAATCTAATGAGCAACAAGCCCAGCTATACGGACACGCATTACAAAAAATGAACGAATGGCTACTTATCCTAGATAAGGATTTGGCGCCAGTTGCTTCTAATCCTGCATTTAATAAACGATTTCTAAAAGACGGCGAGGTGCTAAGCCAGCAAATTATTAATAATGTATTGAGTGAAGAAAAGCTCAATGGTTATATTTCGAGTATTAAAGCGTTGGCTGTTAACAAGAAATTAATCTCAGAAGAAGTATTAGCTGTGCCAGCAGGATTTGACATTCCTGTATTGATTTCAATATCTGCAATTGGTGAAAAATCAGTTGATAACTACGTTATTGTTATTTCAGATCTGAGTAAGCAAAAAGAAGTTGAAGAAGAACTAAAGTATTTGGCTAATTATGATCCATTAACCCGTCTGGCTAACCGAACATTGATTCGAGATCGAATTGAGCAATCTATTACTCACGCAAATGATCGTGCCATTGCGTTACTCTTTATTGATTTAGACCGTTTTAAGCAAGTGAACGATATTTATGGTCATGCCGTTGGTGATCAGTTATTGAAAGAAGCCGCTCAACGAATGCGTAAAGTTGTTGGAGACAATCATAGTGTTGGCCGTCAAAGTGGCGATGAGTTTATCGTGATATTAGATGACGTTACTCAGCCTGAGCGAGTGAGTCGTTATGCCGACAAGCTCATTGAGAGCCTGGCTAAACCGTATCAATTTGATAGTCAAACAATTCATATCAGCTGTTCAATAGGTATGGCATTTTATCCATTGGATTCAGGAAATTGTGATGACTTAATTCAAAATGCTGATATTGCGATGCTGCACGCTAAGCAAAGAGGCCGTAATTGCTATCGTTTTTTTACCGAAGAAATGAATGTGCAAATTAGGCAGCGTGTTTTATTGGAAAATGAATTTGTATGGGCGATAAAAGAAAATGCACTAACCAATTACTATCAGCCTATTGTTGATACTAAGTTGCAAAACATTAGAGGTGTTGAATTATTATTACGCTGGTTTAATCACGGTGAAATGGTCTCACCAGCAGAATTTATTCCGTTGGCAGAGAATATTGGAAAAATTGTTGAGGTTACTGAATTAGCGTTAGAAAAAGCATTGGAAGAATTAAGAGGTTGGTTGATTGATGATCGCTATTTATCCATTAATCTATCGGCGTTGCATATTAGTCAGCCAGGTATGGTGGATAGGCTGTTGAGCATTCTTGATGAAGCCAAAGTGTCTCCTTGCCGATTGAAACTAGAAATCACTGAAGGAGTATTAATCGATGATACAGAAAATGCTAAACGTCAGTTAAATAAACTCAAAGATGCTGGTTTTAGATTGTTTTTAGATGACTTTGGTACTGGATATTCGTCGTTAACCTATATCAACCAATTTCCAATTGATGTCATCAAAATCGATCAGTGCTTTATTCGTGAAATAACTACCGATCTTAAAAGTAGGGCAATCGTTCAAACGATTGCTAATCTTGCAGATAATATTAATAGCTATTGTGTTGTTGAAGGTGTTGAAGATCTAGAGCAGGTTTCAATTGTGAAGCAGCTTGGTTGTCGTTATATGCAAGGTTATTATTTCGCAAGACCCATGCCTGTGCTGGATTTATTGTCAGATGAGACTGCATTGGAAGTCGCTAGAAAGCTTAATAGCGCAGCCAAAGAACAAGTTTAGCCATGCTATTTTATTAACATGGCTACAATGCTTTATTAAGCGATGGTCTTGTTGCCAATTCGAAATGTACCATTAGACATAAATTGCACGACTTGATCGCGTTTTTTACCAATCAAGAGCGGACCGTCGTCCATAAATAAGAAGTTTTTCCAAGTTCGCTGAAATACATCCCATGTTGTTTCAATAACCTGTTTACGATCATTACAGTAATAAACAACGGTATTGCTCGGCCAAGTTAGATGTTCAAGAATCGACTCCGGCAAGTTCTCTTCATCGCTTTCCCATTGTGCTTCCCACTTTCCTTGATCTGACCAAGTATTAGGATTGAATGGCCAATCGCCTTTCTTGAAAAAATCTGGGTGATCAACTTGCTTACTTACAAAGGTATTCCAAAATGTAGTAGCACGTTGTGCCTCCATTGGCTTTATCTTGCTTAAATCATCGTCGCAAATAGGGATATTTTCATGTTGAAATACCCAAGCTTTTGGGTGTTGAGAAAGTGGGAAATATGCCATGGGATAAGTCGCTTAGTTATTGATAATGTCTTATTGGTGCTAAGTATACGCAATTTTATAAGCGATGGCTTTGGCTTGTGTTAATTTATGAAGTATATATTGCGAACTCACGCTATCAATTGAAGGGAATACAGTGAAAAACTTTCTAAATATGAATGCACTTATCGGCCTTATTCAGGGAGTTATTATCGCTCTGTTTATCACGCTTGATGACAATGACAGTGTAGATAAAGTGTTGCTCATCACAGCAACAATGTCACTTTGGGGAGCATTGTTATTTATGCAATTGTCGCCTAACTTGATGAAAATAAGCGATCAATCGAAAAAAGCTGCGTGGATGATGCTAATTGGCTATTTTACTATCTTTGGTTTCTTCGGCTTTTGTTTTCTTGATGATATCAAATCCAGTTATCAGGGGACTTGGGGCGTTGTTTTTGTCGTCGTCGCTTACCTAATTCTTCCCTTTGTACAACTGGCGAGTCAAGGGCATAGTACGTATCAAGCATGGGTGAGCGATAGCTATCAATCTTTATTTTCTCACGCTTGGTGTAATGCAATTATTGTCGTATTTGGATGGTTAACTGCATTAGCGGTTTGGTTAGTATTGGCGTTGTGGTGGGAGCTATTCCAAGTCATCGGGATTGATTTTTTTGAAGAGCTTTTTACAAATAAATGGTTCGCATGGCCAGTGCTTGGTTGCGTTTTTGGTATCGGAATTCATGCTGCGCACTCTCATTTTAATATCATTGATAATTTAAAACGATTACTACTAAGCATGTGTGGTTTGCTATTACCTTTAGTGACATTACTAACATTGAGTTTTGTTACTAGTGTTGCTTTTACTGGCCTCAATAATGTTTGGGGAACAGGCGTTGCGACACCGCTTATTTTAGTATTGGTATTTACTAATATTTTGTTAATAAATGGTGCTAGTTTGCCTCAAAAATCAACGTTGCGCCTTTCGTTACCTAGCAATAAAGTTTGGCGCACACTTATTTATATTAATATCGTTGCATTAACTGTTTTAATGCTTATCGCAGCTTATTCTTCTTATCTTAGAATTGCACAATATGGCTGGACAGTGCCGCGTGTTTATTTGGCGTTAATCGTTGTTGTTATGGCGTTTTATACGGTGCCATATCTTGGACTATTACGAGAGAGAGCGCGTAACTTTGTCTGGTTAAAATGTACTAATGTTATCGCAACTGGCTGCGTTATTGGTCTGCTGGTGATGAGCCATAATCCGTGGTTAAATCCGGTATCAATCACAATAAAAAGTCAATTATCACGGTTAAACAATCAACAAGTAAGCATTGATAATTTTGCTTACGAACTGCTTTATTTCGATTTAGGGCAGCGAGGAAAAGACGCTCTTACTGATTATGTAAAAAGCGGGAAACATCCGCAGCATATTGAACTAGCTGAATATTATCAAGCACTCAGCTCTGCGACTGATAAGTATAAATGGTGGGCCCTCAAAAAAAGATTAACAGCGAAACCTCTTCAATATTCCTGGGTTGGTGCCCTTATCTGGTCTGATGAAAAATTGACGAAAGTTCTAGAAGACAGTGATTTAAATCAGAACACGTGTCGAGAGAAAATGTGTTATTTCATTTCATTTAATGTGGATTATGACGATGATTTAGAAATTTTACTGCATGAGGATGGCACTGATGATCTTTTGGTGTTTAATAATCATGATGGAAAGTGGCTTAGAAGCGGAAGAATTCGGATTGGTTATGATGAAGACAAAGCCATTGGTATTGTTGATATGTTTAAACAGCAGTTGATTACGGTTAAACCTACTCGGTATAAGGCGCTGGAGATCGAGGGGGAACTGTTTGAAGTGCGAGAACAAATTACGCCCCTCTCTCGAAAACCGTCAACATTAATGGAAAAACCAAACGGTTCTGCCATTAACGTTGAAGAAACTGAGTCAGATTAATGAAGTTTCATCCGTGGCCTAACGACTCGCATTATCTTTTCAGCAAACCATAAGCCTATTGTTTTCAACGTGCCATGAATGGCGCGTTGATGCATTCGATACAACGAAATATACATGATGCGTGCAATTTTACCTTCTACAAACATTGAGCGTTTGGTCAGATTGCCCATTAAGCTACCCACTGTGCTAAAACGGCTTAGATTAACGAGTGAGCCATAATCGACATAGCGATAATTTTCTAGGGGTTTATTGTTGAGTTTATTGACGAGATTAGACTCGACGCAGCTTGCCATCTGATGTGCTGATTGCGCTCGTGGCGGAACAAGCTTTCCATCTGGTAACTTACAAGCACAGCAATCGCCAATGACAAAAATATCGTCGTTGGTAGCGCTTAATAGTGTCGGCTTTACAACAATTTGATTAGCTCGATTAAGTTCAAAACAATCGAGTTCTCTAATAAAGTCTGGTGCTTTAACGCCAGCGGCCCATAACATTAAATCGGCGTTAATTAGTGTCTCTTCACTAGTAATAAAGCCCTCAGAGCTTGCCTTAGCAATGCGGGTATTCTCCATCACATTAACACCGAGTTTTTCAAGTTCATCTTTAGCGCTTAGACTAATACGTGGCGGCAGAGCTGGTAAAATTGTCGGGCCTGCTTCAATTAAATGAATATTGAGTTTGGCACTCGTCATATTGCTCAAACCATATACTTTGAGTAGGTCAGCAACATGATAAAGCTCTGCTGATAACTCAACGCCTGTGGCGCCTGCGCCAACAATAGCGATATCTAGTTGGGCATCTTGTGTATTTTGATGAACTTGCGTAAATGCATTGAGCAGTGCTCCGTGAAATCGATCTGCTTGTTTATGTGAATCTAAAAAGAAACAGTGTTCTTTGACACCAGGCGTATTGAAATCGTTACTTACGCTACCTATAGCGATCACTAGATGATCATAATTTACTTCGCGTGCAGGTAAAATTTGCTGCTGTTGTTCAAATTGCGGAGCAAGGGTAATTGTTTTTGTATCAGAATTGAGGCCGCAAAAAGTGCCTAGTTGGAATCGATAGCCGTGTTTAGCCGCATGTGCACTGTAAACGACGCCATCTAAATTTGAGTCAAGAGAACCCGTAGCCACTTCATGTAAAAGTGGTTTCCAGATATGACTGCGATTTTTATCTATCAGTAAAATATTTGCTCGGTTTTTCTTCCCTAGTTTGTGTCCCAATTGCGTGGCCAGTTCAAGTCCGCCAGCGCCGCCGCCAATAATAACGATATTAGGAAGTGTTGATGTTGCCATGGTGTTATCCTCAGAAAAATTAGAGGACTGTCGTCGTTGTTAACTAATGGAGAACGGCCAACGGACACTCCTGTAATATCTCAGGTGAAGACATCACACACCATGAAAGTGAACGCCTAACTTAGTCTATTAAGCAGCCAATGTCGAGTAACTAGCGTGAAGAATAACGTAAGAATTGAATTTGAATATTCCAGCATTAACGCTGGAATATTCGGTGGTGTTTTATTGTTTTAACAGCGGTTGCATTTTTTCAAGTTTGCCATCAATTGGCGTCGTGATTTTAACACCGAGAATGTGTGCCAATAGTGGCATCACATTTACATTTTCTACTGTGTCTATTTGGTAATTTTTCTTGAATGCAGGTCCTTGAGCGTAGAATATGGCGTCCATGTCTGTGGTGTTAAACTGGCTCCAACCGTGATCGCCATGACTGGTGCGGCCGTTGAAACCAATGGCCCAATCTTTGTCTGCAAAGCAGGTGATGTCACCCATACGTTGTGATTTTGATGCATTAAACTTGGCTGGCACTTCTTGATATAAGTGGCATTGGTAGTGCTTTGCCTGCTGGCGAATGTCTGCTAGCGCTTGGTCGATTGTGATTTTGCTGCCTTTATTGTGATATAGATGTACTATCGTATTTGCCGCAGCGACTTTAAATTCATCTTTGACCCATGCTGGAATGTACTCATAATTTTCTGCTGGATAGTCATCCATACCGTGATCAGAAACAATCACGATATTAACGTCAATATCAAGTGTTCTAACTTTTTCAACGAGTTGCTTTATTGCGGCGTCGACTGTTTTAATAGTAGCGATTAGCTCTGGAGAATCTTGGCCAAATTCATGACCCGCGCTATCGATGTCGTGAAAGTAGGTTGTTATCAATTGTGGGCGCTGCGCTTCTGGCAGTTGCAGCCATGCTAAAACACCATCAATGCGCTGTTGGTGAGGTTGTGAGTGCTCATACTTTTTATAAAAACTTGGACGAACACCAGCTATTTCTGCTTCTGAACTTGGCCAGAAATAACTCGCGGCACGCACATTTTGTTCTTCGGCGATCACCCATAATGGTTTACGTAAATAAAAGTCGGCGTTTGTAACGGCCTCAAAATCTTTTATGTAGTAAGTTTTATCGAGATCTGGTGCATAGAATTTGTTAGCGACGATGCCATGATGTTGTGGATAAGAGCCAGTCACCAAACTGATATGATTTGGAAACGTTTTAGTGGGAAAAGAAGGACGCATTGAGGTTAAACTTGCGCCTTCTTTAGCAAATGTTGAGATGAACTCCGGTTTGTATTTGTCGACATAATCCCAGCGAAACCCATCAAGGGAAATAAGCAATACATAAGGCTTTTGAGCTGCTTCTGTTGTCGGTTTTTCTGAATCCATTGCACATGCATTGAGTAGCAAAAAAGCGCATGCTAAAAGTAGTTTTTTCACAATCATTCCTAACACAAGTAAATTGTTAGGAATGATGCGCTACAACTTAATACGTTGCAATGAAAATCGCTTCCCCCAAAAGTAAATTCCCAACCCGAGGGTAATCAACAATGCGCCCATAACCAGTTGATGGCTTATCTGTTCGTTGTTAAAAATAGCGCCAAGAGCGATAGCAAAGCTCGGCGTTATTAATGTTGATAATGCAACGGTGCTGGTGGCTAATCGTTGTAAGACAAAGAAATAGGCAATCAGTCCAATTAAGGATCCAAAGATACCTAAATAGACAATTGATCCCAACGAACGAATACTCCACTGCGCAACATTAAGCTGTCCATCGGTTAGCAACCAAGCAATGAAAAACAGTGGCAATGAACAATATAGTGTACCTAGCGTTGTCGCTAGAGGATGAATGCTAATATTGACACTCTTAACTAGTACACCGCTAAGGCTAAAGAAGAACATCGCAATTAGCAGTAATAAGATACCGATATAGCTATCAGCGCTTAACGAGAGTTTATCCCAGCAGACAACTGATAATCCGACCAAACAAACGACCATTGCCAGTTTTTTACTGCTATCAAAAGCAGGTTCATTAAGTATCTTGCGCGCTAGTAATCCAGTAAAAATTGGCGATAAACCAAACACCAGCGACATAAAACCTGATGTCACATAGGTTGATGCCATATAGCCACAGCTCATTCCGCCAAATAAGCCTAATGTTGAATAGCCATAGAGCCTAAATGCAGTGTTTGAAACAGGCAGTTTTATACGAAAAATGACTAAAATTGCAGTGCCTAATATTGCGGCTATGATCATTCGTAACATAACGGCCATCGTAGGCGACACGCTTTCGCTACTCCATACAATGCCTAATGGTGTTGTCGACCAGATAGCAATGACAATGAGATAGCAAATAGATACTTTCATAATGGGTGGCTTCCTTTTGTTATCGAAGCCTAACTTTCTGGAGCATTGATGTGGAAACAAAAAAGCCGCAGAGGGTAGGCTGCGGCTTGAGTAATTTATTGTGGAAACTAATCAAGTCGCTGATACAGACACATCATCACACTGACTGATAGCCAGCATGAATTGATTAGCGATGTAAAAGCGATTGATGGTTTCATTGTTTTGATAATAGTTTCAAATATTAATGAGTCCATAGTGCGGGGTGATTAAAATAAAGTCAATTGCGATTTGCATAAATTTTATCCTTAATTATTTTACGGATTTTTCAGCGCACATTAGCAGGTATACTGATGGTATTAATTTGTCATTTATCGAGACTCACTTGTCATTACTTCAAACTAAATTCACCTTTGATAATCGCTTTGTAAATAATTTACCAGCGGATCACGAGCCTGAAAAATTTGCGCGTCAGGTGCATAATGCTGCTTACTCATTCGTCATGCCAACTAAGGTCACTGCACCCCAAGTTATAGCTATCGATGAAACACTTGCGAATGAACTCGGGTTTGAAGAGAAAGACATTAGTGATCCACTATTTAGCGACGTGGTTGCTGGGAATGCTATTTTAGACGGCATGGCCCCTTATGCAATGAATTATGGTGGGCACCAGTTTGGTAATTGGGCTGGTCAGCTTGGTGATGGCCGTGCCATTAATTTGGGCGAGTTGGTAACGCCAAAAGGTGAACATCGTATTTTACAACTCAAAGGAGCTGGTATTACGCCATATTCTCGCAGTGGCGATGGTTTAGCGGTATTACGCAGCTCAGTGCGTGAATTTCTGTGTAGCCAAGCGATGGAGCATCTTGGCATTGCAACGACTAAAGCGTTATCGTTGAGTTTGACTGGCGAAGAGGTCATGCGCGATATGATGTACAACGGCAATGCGGCGTTAGAGCCTGGCGCTGTGGTGTGCCGAGTCTCATCATCCTTTACTCGCTTTGGACACTTTCAACTTCCCGCTTTTAGGCAAGATACTGAGTTGTTAAAGGCATTAGCAGAGCATACAATCACTGCTGATTTTCCTCATTTACTGGAAGCAGGTGAATCATCTCAAGATGAAACTATTGGTAAAGAAACTTACCTACGTTGGTTTGAAGAAGTATGTCAACGCACCTGTAAAATGGTTGTTGGTTGGCAACGCGTTGGATTTGTTCATGGTGTCATGAATACTGATAATATGTCGATTGTCGGCGAAACTATCGATTACGGCCCTTACGGTTGGATAGACAACTTCGATGTTAACTTCACGCCTAATACGACTGATAGGCAACACAAGCGTTATCGTTTTGGCACCCAAGGTGAGATTGCCCAGTGGAATTTATTTCAATTGGCTAATGCTATTTATCCGCTGGTGGAAGAGGCACAGCCACTTGAAGCGCTCCTCAATCAATTTGCCGATGACTATCAATTGGCATGGCGAGAAATGATGGCGCAGAAATTAGGATTAAAAGGCTATCGAGATGCCGAAGACTTAGCATTATTTGAGTCTCTTGAAGCGCTACTTAGCCTTGTTGAAACGGACATGAGTATTTTTTATCGCCAGCTTGCCAAAGTCGATTTATCACAAGCATTAAGTGATTCAGTCACTTGGTTAGACACATTAAAAGAGGCCTATTATCAACAAGAGGAGCTTAGTGAAACTTACTTATCACAAATGGCTGCTTGGCTTCAAAAGTGGCAGCAACGAGTGATTCAAGATAATCGCAGTGATGAACTAAGAGTTTCTCAAATGAACAGCGTTAATCCTAAATACGTATTACGCAACTACTTGTCACAACAAGCGATTGATGCTGCACAGCAAGGTGATTACAGTGAAATTCATCACCTACAAAAACTATTGCGTCACCCTTACGACGAGCAACCTGAGTTTGAACGCTATGCGAAGAAACGTCCTGATTGGGCGAGGGACAAAGTAGGTTGCTCAATGTTGTCGTGCAGTTCGTAAGTTGGCTCTCAATTTTAGCCTAAAGTTTGTCTGCGGTTGATTAGATTTGCTATACTGCGCGCCGCTCAATGAGAGCATTAATTTAACGGTAGTGTGGTATGCCACATTATCCATCTACAGCACTGGATTTACGATTCAGCTCGTTCAATGGGAAAGAAAATATGTCAAAAATACATGTATGCGCCATGTACAAATTTGTGCGCTTAGAAAACTTTGAAGCTATTCGTGAGCCATTATTGGCTGTAATGGAAGCGAATGATGTTCGCGGCACGCTGTTATTAGCGTTAGAAGGCATTAATGGCACCATCGCTGGCCCTGAAGCTGGCATAGAAGCAGTGGTTAACTTCCTCCATAGTGATGAGCGTTTAAATCCAATTTCAAACAAAGTCTCTTATAACGATGAAAATCCATTTCAACGTACCAAGGTGAAACTCAAGAAAGAGATTGTCACCATGGGCGTTGAAGGTATTGATCCTAATCATGTGGTGGGCACTTACGTTAAACCACAAGATTGGAATGCGCTGATTTCTGATCCTGAGGTGGTATTGGTTGATACGCGTAATGATTACGAAGTTGAAATCGGCACCTTTAAAGGCGCCCTAGATCCTAATACTGAAACCTTCCGTGAATTTCCACAGTATGTAAAAGAGAACCTAGACAATACTAAGCACAAGAAAGTTGCTATGTTTTGTACTGGTGGAATTCGTTGTGAAAAATCAACAGCTTATATGAAAGAGCAAGGCTTTGAAGAAGTCTACCACCTTGAAGGCGGTATCCTGCAATATCTTGAAGATGTGCCAAAAGAAGAATCAATGTGGGAAGGTGAATGTTTTGTATTTGATGGCCGTGTTGCCGTAAATCACGATTTAGAACAAGGTCAATATGATCAGTGTTTTGCGTGTCGTTTCCCATTAACGGAAGAAGAGATGAAAAGCGAACACTACGTCAAAGGCGTTAGCTGTCATCGCTGCCATGACCAAGTCACTGAGGAGCAACGCGCCCGCTTTGCTGAACGTGAGCGTCAAATTCAATTAGCAGAACAACGCGGTGAAAACCACATCGGTGGCGATGTGAAAAACAT
>MPDF01000101.1 GCA_001874365.1 Gammaproteobacteria bacterium MedPE
GTAGTGCTCAACGCTGATGATGAACAGGCCATAAAAATTCAGTTTAATCGTTCACAACTAACTGTTACTAAAGCGTGGTTACTAGAGCGATTAACGGGAGAATTCACACTGTTATGGCAGCCAAACTTTGAGTATGAGCGTGCACTTGCCATTGGCCAACGTGGTGCGGGGGTCAGTGAGTTAGCACAAATGCTCAATCAGTTGTACGCCGCTGGAAGTTATCCAAGTGACGTGTTTGACGAAGAGCTACGCCAAAAAGTAAGACGCTTTCAACAAGACAATCAGTTAACTGTTGATGGTATTGCGGGTGCTAAAACACTTGTCAGGCTGCAAAGTTTAACGGGAAAAAATTCGTTGCAGTTGCGAGGAACTAAATCATGAATCAATCTTTAAATAGCTGGTGGCTGTTACCGCTTGTTACTCTTGCGTGTGGTATTGGTTTAGCCGTCGTTTCACACCAGCCATCAAATACAACGCAAGAATTAGTACAAAAAACGCCAGCTCAAATCGTTGAACAACAAGTCATGCCACTTACTGTGACGCAAGTTGCTTTACCGCCAGCACCAGCGCCATATCAGCCAAAATTGATTGCGAAACTGGATAATGATCGTGTTGTCGTCGAGAAAACACAGACAACAAAAGAGCGTGCCCCTAACCCTCAATCAACGACTGATAATACAAATGCTGAATTAACGACGGCACAATCGCAATTAGCGCAACAATTTAGCCAAGTTATGCAAGAGATGGCCAGTGAGAAGGAAGAGCCTCCCCAAGGTGCAAAATTGCATGCTCAAGCCCTGACACTATACCCGCAATGGTATCAAAACTTGGTACCGCCTTTAGAATTTAGCTCGCATATTTATGCGAGTGATGCCAATGAACGTTGGGTGCGAGTCAACGAACAAGTGGTGAAAGAAGGCGAACTGATTGATTCGAATATGCGCTTAGTGCGAGTTGAACCACAAGAAGTGGTTATTGAAATGCAGCAGCGCCAATTCACGTTACCAGCATTAAGTAGCTGGTAATTTTTAAACATTATTTTTAAAACTAAACTGTATCCATTAGCGCCTAAACGGTAGGCGCTTATTGCAAAGAAGGACAATTGAATATGGACGTTATTGATACGCCAGACTTACCACCTGAAAACAATGAACCACAACCAGTAGAGCCATCAGCACCAGTGTCTCCTCCGTATCGAAAAGTTCCTGTCGTATTTAGCGGCGACGGGAAAGAGTTTTTTGGCATTTGGATCGTCAATGTTTTATTGACGATAGTGACGCTTGGTATTTATTCGGCGTGGGCTAAAGTACGAACTCAGCAGTATTTTTACGGTAATTTAAAAATTGAGGGGCATCCATTTAGCTATCTTGCTCAACCCTTACAAATTTTGAAGGGCCGTATTTTAGCGGTAATTTTGTTTGCTGCTTATTCCCTGACCTCTCATTTTTATCCTTTATGGGGATTAGCAGTTATTGGTGTACTGTTGTTTCTATTTCCATGGATTTTAAATCAAAGTCTGCGTTTTAATCTGCGAATGAGTAGTCATCGAAATGTTAGATTTTCATTTAAGGGGACATATGGCGAAGCGTTCGTCTACTTTATTTTATTACCGGTAGCATCAGTCTTTACACTGTATTTACTATTGCCATTTGCCTTTAAAAAGATGGATGAATACGTCTACAACAATATTAGTTATGGCGACAAGTCGCTTAAATCTGAGCTTCGAGGCGGGGAATATTATGAAACATCACTTTGGGTGTTTTTAGTTGGTATCGGATTTATGTTTGGCATGTTTGCGATAGCGTTGATTTTTGGAGCCACCAGTGCCTTAGGTGAAGCGGGAAGTAGTAAAGGAATGGCTTCGTTAATGATGATTGCCATGGGTGTTTTTTACGTATTGCTTATTAGTGTTTCTACGGCAATTTATCGCGGACGGATTCGCAATCATATCTTGAATAATAGTGAATTTGACGGTTTAGCTCAGACGCGATCAAATGTGAAAATTTGGCCATATACCAAGTTAATTCTAACCAACGTTTTGCTAATGATCGTGACTGTCGGCTTTGCCTATCCGTGGATTAAAGTTCGTACGACGCGATTTCTCGCTCAAGCGACTATGGTGCTTATTGATAATGAAGCCGATGCAGCTGTTGATAAAATGCAAGAGTCGCAGTCAGCCTTTGGTGAAGAAGCGGCAGACGTATTTGATATGGACATCGCGCTAACCTAATGCAATCACTTACTGGAAATTACTACTTCCCTAAAAGTAGTGAATCAAAACAGGCAACGGTATCTGTAGTCTCAGATACCGTGAGCGTTCATTATGATGGGGAGTGCGCTTTTGTTATTGCGAAAGAAGCAATGAAACTGAGCTCTTCTATTCCTGGGGTTGCGACAGAGATTGATTTTGAAGACGGCGGGCGTTTTATTGCAAGCGATGCTCAGCAACGTCTGACGCTTTCTAGCGCACGCTTAGAAGGTTTTGAAAAGAACAAAATATTGATCTTCGCATCTATCTTCTTAGTGCCGTTTTGTATGTGGTTTATTTTAGCGGTCGGTATGCCTTACATCGCCAATAAATCGGTCGTGTTAGTTCCACAGTCTGTTTCTAATCAGATGGGTGAGCAATCGTTCGATGTTATTAATGAATTGTTTTTATCACCCAGTGAGCTGCCTCAGGCAACTCAGGATAAGGTGATTGCTCAGTGGGACGATGCGGTAGCGACATTAGGTTTGTCTGACAATAAATATAATTTGTTTGTTTATAAAAGTGACTATTTTGGTCCCAATGCATTCGCATTACCTAACGGTACAGTTGTAATAACTGACGCATTGATTGAAAAGCTCGACGACAATCCGGACGCTATTTTAGCGGTATTATTGCATGAGATAGGGCACGTTGAAGGGCAACATAGTTTGCGAATTGTCGCACAATCAGTGAGTAATACGCTGGCGATTGCCGTGATTTTTGGTGATGTTGAATCATTAGGCGAAGCTATTTTGGGTACGGGATCTGCGTTGGTAATGAATGCGTTTTCTCGTGATATGGAGCGAGAAGCGGATGACTATGCACTGGAAAAACTCGTTAAATTAGGAAAGTCTCCACAGGCTTTTGGTGATGCCATGGAAGTGTTTTTAACCCTAAAATCACAGCATGAAGAATCTGATTTATTACAGTATTTATCGACGCACCCTGAGGTTAAAGACCGCATTAAAAAAGCACAGGAATATGGGCTGTTTCGTGACGAAAAGTAGCATTTAGTTACAAATAGCTTGAGCGTTAACATTGAATGTTGGGAACTAATTTTATTCGATTTGTTCCTAACCAAAGCGTTGAAATATTAAGGAAAAACAATGAATAAATTGAAGAAGTTAATTAAAGAAAATCGTGGTTTTATATTATTTATTCTTTTGATGAGTATTTTTAGAAGTGCAGTTGCTGATTATAACAGTGTGCCGACTGGCTCTATGTTGCCAACTATTATCCCTGGTGATCAAATTGGTATCGACAAAATGGCTTATGACATTAACGTGCCATTTATTCATCGTTCAATGGTCCGCTTAGCCGAGCCAAAGCGCGGCGAAATTGTCGTTTTTGAATCTGCTGCTGCCGATATGCGTATGGTGAAGCGTGTGATAGGCGAACCTGGCGATGTCATCGCGATGGTAGACAACCAGCTTGTCATTAACGGTGATGTTGTTAACTACGAAACACAAGAAGCAACCATTCACGAACATTTACCGAGTAAATCGCATGATATTCAAGTCGTGGGATATAGTGATATTACGTCATTTGGCCCTGTCACTGTGCCACAAGGACACTATTTAGTACTTGGTGATAATCGCAATAATAGCTCCGATTCAAGAGTGTATGGTTTTATACCTCGCGATGAAATTATCGGCCGTGCTACACGCGTTGTTTTGTCGTTTAATTATGATAACTACTACAAACCTCGTGGCGATCGTCTGTGGAAGCCACTCATTTAATTAGCTTATTTGATCCAGTTGGGCAGAGTTATGTAAATCTTTGTATAAGTGCTTGCCACGAATATCAAGATAGCTATAATGCATCCCTTAATGATAATTATTACTATTTAGAAGGTTGTTATGAAATCGATGATCGCAATGGCTGTTGGCGTGATGTCAGTGGCTGGTTCATTCGCGGCATACGCTGCAGACGAAGTTAATATTTACTCTTACCGTCAATCATTCTTAATTGACCCTGTAGTAGAAAAATTTGAAAAAGACACTGGTATCAATGTAAACGTTGTTTTCGCCAAGAAAGGGTTAGCTGAGCGTTTAAAGCGAGAAGGCAAGTTAACCAAAGCTGATTTAGTGTTGACTACTGACATCAGCCGTCTGATGGAATTAAAAGACAAAGGTTTAGTTGCTGCCGTTGATAGTAGCGTTATTGAGAGTAATGTCCCTGCCAACTTACGTGATCCTGAAGATCAATGGTTTGCATTAACGACTCGTGTGCGTAATGTTTACGCGTCGAAAGACCGTTTTGGCAATAAAGCGATTAGTTATGAAGATTTAGCAAACCCTGAGTTTAAAGGAAAAATTTGTACGCGTAGTGGTAAGCACCCTTACACGGTTGCACTCGTATCATCGATGATTGCCCATCACGGTGAAGCTGAGACGAAAGAGTGGCTAACTAAAGTTAAAGAAAACTTGGCTCGTAAACCTCAAGGCAATGATCGTGGCCAAATTAAAGCGATTGCTGCTGGTCAATGTGACGTGTCGTTAGGCAACAGCTACTACTTTGGTAAAATGGTGTCAGATCCTAAGCAAAAGCCTGCTGCTGATAATGTTCACATTTTATTCCCAAATCAAGATAACCGCGGTGCTCACATCAATGTTAGTGGGATGGCGTTAACTAAATATGCGCCAAATAAAGCGGCTGCGATTAAGTTAATGGAGTACTTAACTGGTGACTTAGCGCAAGGCATTTACGCACAGGTTAATATGGAATACCCAGTGAAAGTTGGCGTTAAAAAATCAGATCTGGTTGCTTCATGGGGTGATTTTAAAGCGGACAATTTGGCGATGAGTGATATTGCTAAATACCGTCCTACTGCACTTAAATTATTAGACCAAGTTAAATTCGATTTATAAGCGTTAGCGGCTGCACTTAGATTGTTATAAGATAGGCGCAGCCAAATTCAAAGTGATGATTTTACTTTGATAAATTGAATGTTATAAGAGACTTATTTTGATAGTGCTCAATAAGAAATGGCCAGCGTTTAGCTGGCTTTTATCGTTTTTACTCTTCCTTCCTTTGCTCGCCATTATTTGGCAATCCTTTGGCGATGACGGCAATGTCTTTGCTGAGTTATGGCAAAGTGTGTTACCTGATTACATGCTCAATACGCTGCTGGTTGTGGTCAGTGTTGGGGCACTCTCGATGTTTATTGGTGTTCCTATCGCGTGGTTGGTAGCGATGTGCCAATTTCCTATGCGCAAATTCTTTGTATGGGGAATGCTACTGCCGCTGGCAATGCCATCTTATGTTGTCGCCTTTGTTTATACCGATTTACTCGAATATGCAGGCCCTATTCAATCGGGATTACGTGAATTATTTGGCTGGAAAACAGCGCAGGATTATAGTTTCTTTGATGTGCGGACGTGGTTTGGCGCATCTGTGATGTTGGCGTTAGTGCTTTATCCCTATGTTTATTTGTTAGCGCGAACAGCATTTCTAGAACAATCTCAGTCATTAACTCAGTCAGCCCGTTTATTGGGGGCGAATGCATGGCAAAGTTTTTGGCGCATATCGTTGCCGTTAGCACGCCCAGCGATTGCTGTTGCTGTTGCGTTGGTGGCGATGGAGTCATTAGCTGATTTTGCCGTGGTTAACTATTTTGCAGTACCGACCTTAACGACTGCCGTTTATGATACCTGGTTGGGTTATGGCAGTCTTGCCGCCGCCGCGCGTTTGTCGGCGTTAATGTTGGCCGTGCTCTTTGTGTTAATCGCATTAGAGCGAGTAGGGCGCGCAAAACAGCGTCATTATCAACGGTCGGATTCACGAGAGCCTGTTATTCGCCATCAATTGACGGGCGCAAAAAAGTGGTTGGCAAGCAGCCTTTGTTTAGTGGTCTTCATGGCTGGATTTGGCGTGCCTTTTATATCATTGATTAATATGGCCATTGATTACTTTGATGTGTCGTGGAATCAAGAGTTTTTAGATTACAGCATTAATAGTTTGTTGTTAGCAGTGACTGTGTCATTAGTGTGTTTGTTTATCGCTATTATTCTTGGGTACTTCAAACGCTTATCTAGCAGTAAATACGCTGATATCGCGCCTAAACTAGCGAGTACTGGGTATGCGCTTCCTGGCACGGTGTTGGCGATTGGGGTCATTATTCCATTAACGTTATTTGACCATAGCATTAATGAGTTCTTTGATTCGTTGGGTATGGCAGGACCGGGTTTATTGTTATCAGGAACAGTGTTTGCAATTGCTGCTGGTTATACGGTTCGTTTTTGTGCTATTGCAATTGGCTCTGTTGAATCGAGTTTTAATAAAATTTCACCATCGATTGATATGGTGACGTTAACCTTAGGTCGTTCCCCGCTTGGCATGTTGTTTAAAGTGCATTTACCTTTGATTAAAAAAGGCTGTTTTGCGGCGTTGTTATTAGTGTTTATCGAATCAATGAAAGAGCTACCAGCGGCTTTATTGTTACGTCCGTTTAATTACGAAACCTTAGCAACCTATGTCTATCAATTTGTCTCAGATGAGCAATTAGAGCATGGCGCATTAGCGGCCATTGTTATTGTCTTGGTTGGGCTTATTCCATTAATTTTCTTAAATCGTTCGTTGGAGCAACAGCAGTAATATGACACAACTAACTATTAGTAATTTATCGAGTCAGTATGATGATAAAGCCGTTATTACTGGATTGTCGTTAACCCTTGAACAAGACGATATTGTTGCGCTATTAGGGCCAAGTGGTTGTGGTAAAACAACACTGCTGCGAGCTATTGCGGGTTTACAGCCCATTACGGCTGGTGAAATAAAGTTAGGTGAGGTGATAATGACCACACCGTCTCAATCTTTGGCGAGTGAAAAACGTAATATCGGCATGATATTTCAAGACTATGCGTTATTTCCTCACCTAAATGTGACGGATAATGTGGCCTTTGGATTGCAAAAACTAACGAAATCGCAACGGTTTGATGTTGTCGAAGAAATGTTACGTTTGGTTAAGTTACAAGGATATGGTGATCGTTTCCCTCACGAACTGTCTGGTGGGCAACAACAACGTGTTGCTATTGCGCGGGCACTCGCCTACAAACCACAATTGATGCTACTTGATGAGCCATTTTCTAATATCGATAGTCAATCACGTGGCGAAATTATGCAAGAGATGCGTCAAATCCTTAAGGCACAAGGCGTGCCTGCGGTATTTGTCACTCATAGTAAGGATGAAGCCTTTGCTTTTGCTGATAAAATTGCCATTTTTAGTGAAGGAAAAATTGAGCAAATTGATAAAGGTAGTGTACTCTATGCTGAGCCTAGTTCTCCCTATGTTGCTAATTTTATGGGGAAAACTAACTACCTAACGATTGATAGTGTATCTGATAAAGGCTTGGAAACGGCGCTTGGGACTATCCCGATGGATGCTGATCAATTAATTGATTCACACAATGTCGTCATGTTACGTCCTGAACAACTTGTGATTGATGAACAGTCTTCATGCAGGTTTTCAGTTGTACAATCGATATTTGCTGGTAGTCATTGGATTTATAAAGTAAAAGCTATCGCTACCGATGATGTGACTGTTGAGGTTCATTCTCATGCTATGCTTGAATTAGAACAAATAGTAGGTTTGACCGTTTTACCTCACAAGTCGGTGACGTTTAATATTAACAAGTAATTGGAGTAATGATGGCAAGAGAACAATCAGGAATTTGTGCCGAAGGAAACTTACATAGTCAATATTTGTTATTTAATTGCAGTGAGGGCATGGAGCCCGCGATTCGCAGTCAGTTAGCTGAAATTAGTCATTATTTAGAAGAAAAAGCTGATGAATACAGCGATGTTGCCTTCTCTGGATTCATTGGTGTTGGTGCAAATTATTGGGAAAGTTTATACCCCAAAGCGAAACCTAAATTGCTACGACCATTTCCGTCTTTGAGCCAAGATGATCGTCATGCGCCTGCCTTTCCGTTAGATCTATTTATTCAAATCCGTTGCGATCGCAGCGATATCAATCATTTGGTGAGTCACGAAATCTGTTTGATGTTAGAAGATCTTGCTAGCTTAGTTGAAGAGGTGCGCGGGTTTAGGTATTTGGATAGTCGAGATTTGACGGGGTTTGTTGATGGCACTGAGAATCCAAAAGGACTGCACCGACAAGAAGTTGCGTTAGTTGCTAATGAAGATAATGAATTTCGCGGCGGAAGTTATATTCATATTCAGCGATATGTGCATGATTTGACTCAGTGGGACAAGTTAAAAGTTAAATCCCAAGAAGATATTATTGGACGTACTAAGCAAGATAATCATGAGTATTCATCGTTTAATAAACCTAAGACGTCGCATATCAGGCGTACCGGATTAAAGGACGATGCTGGTAATTCGGTTGAGATCTTAAGGCAGTCAATGCCTTATGGTGATATGAAAGAACAGGGGTTGTTCTTTATTTCGTGTTGTAAAACGCCACTCAACTTTGAGTTAATGCTGCGCAGTATGATTGTTGGTGATAATAAGGGGCATTATGATCACTTGCTCAAATATACACAGGCAGTAACGGGCGCGGCGTTTTTTGCGCCTGCGGTGAGTTATTTTTCGGCAAATAGCTAATAAAAAAGAGAAGCCTTAGCTTCTCTTTTTTCGTTAAGGGTTATTAAAAACTATAAACTTACGTTAAAAATTTCTTTAATTGTTGCTAAAGTTTTTTGAATTTCGCTAACCTGTGCTGGCGCGATGAAGATAGTATCATCACCAGCGATCGTACCTAGAATCCCTTCCGCCTTACCTATTGAATCAAGTAAACGAGCGATTAGCTGCGCTGCGCCTGGACTGGTACGAATAACAATCATTGAGTCGTTGTGGTCAAGATCGATAACGAGGTTTTTAAGTGGGCTACTCGTATTTGGTACCCCCATTTCAGCGGGCAAGCAATAGACCATTTCTTGTTTGGCATTGCGGGTGCGAACTGCACCAAATTTGCTCAGCATGCGTGATACTTTCGATTGGTTAATATTTTCGAAACCAAGATCTTGCAATGCTTGAACAATATCACCCTGAGAGCCAAAACATTCTTCCTTAAGTAAGGCCTTGAATGCTTTGACGAGTTGGTCTTGTTTCTGAGAAGGTCTCATTTTGTTCCATTATTGTTGTTATTCTTAGAAATGATATGCATATTTGATGCATAAAAAAGTAGTTATATTCAATAACTATTTACATTATTGCATAAACTAATGACCATTAACCATAAATTTTTTCTGATGTAAGTATTTATTTCCGATTTTCTTTATTTTCGTGTAAATAGCCACCGTCAGAGGCTAGAGATGGCTTTGGCTTGTGAAAAAACTAGGTTATACTTCGTGCGAATTTTAAGGTTGCGCTGCTTTAGTCGCATGGTTTTTATCATTCATTTTATCTAAAGTATGACGCTAAATTTTAGTCATTGATGCGACAGTTGCTATCGGTGATTTAAGTAAGAATTGAAAATAATCTCTAAGGGAGAAAGTTATGAAAGTTGCAGTATTAGGCGCTGCTGGCGGTATCGGCCAAGCACTAGGTTTATTATTAAAAACTCAATTACCTGCGGGCAGCGAGCTATCTTTATATGATATCGCTCCAGTAACTCCAGGTGTTGCTGCTGATCTTAGCCACATCCCAACTGATGTTAAAGTAACTGGTTTCGCTGGTGAAGATTCAACACCTGCACTTGAAGGTGCTGACGTTGTTCTTATCTCTGCTGGTGTTGCTCGTAAGCCGGGTATGGATCGTTCAGATCTTTTCAACATCAATGCTGGTATCGTTAAAAACTTAATCGGCGCTTGTGCTGATACGTGTCCAAAAGCATTAATCGGTGTTATCACTAACCCTGTAAACACAACTGTTGCTATCGCTGCTGAAGTATTAAAAGCGAAGGGTGTTTATGACCCAGCGCGTTTATTCGGTGTAACTACACTTGATGTTATCCGTGCTAATACCTTCGTTGGTGAAGCTAAAGGTGTTAATCCTGCAGACGTAAATGTTCCAGTTATCGGTGGTCACTCTGGTGTTACTATCCTGCCATTACTGTCTCAGTCTGGTCACGACTTCTCAGAAGAAGAAATCGCTGCACTTACAACTCGTATCCAAAATGCTGGAACTGAAGTTGTTGAAGCTAAAGCGGGTGGCGGTAGTGCTACATTATCAATGGGCCAAGCAGCTGCACGTTTTGGTCTATCACTTGTTGCTGCACTTAACGGTGAAGAAAACGTTGTTGAATGTACTTACGTTGAAGGCCCTGGCGAGAAAGCTCGTTTCTTCGCACAGCCTGTACTACTTGGCAAAAACGGCGTAGAAAAAGTATTAAGCTACGGCGAAGTGTCAGCATTTGAAGCTAACGCGTTAGACAGCGCTTTAGATACACTTAAAGGTGATATCACTTTAGGTGAAGAGTTCGTTAACGCTTAATCGTTAATTACTCTTTCTTTGAAAAGGCTGCATCCTTAGGGAGCAGCCTTTTTTGTTATCCTTCATAAACTTGATTTAAACCATCGTCAGCGCTTATCATGAAAACCTCAGTTATTTTTTGGCGCAGTCACAGGAAGCTTCCATGAAATTTTCTAAAGCTTTTACCTTAATAGAGTTAATTATGGTGATTTTAATTATCAGCATATTGGCGATTACTATTGTGCCTAAGTTTTTCGGTTCTTCAGATATTGCGCATTTTACTGTGCGTGATCAGTTAATTTCTCAACTGCGCCTTTCTCAGCTCAAAGCCATGAATCAGTTAGATATTTGTAATCAGGTAAAAATTACTGATGAGTATGCAGTCATTGAGAATAACACTGGAGCTTCGTGTGGTACTGAAGCTGATAGTAACTCCCGAGTTATTCTTGATGATGTGTCTATAAAGTTGGCTAGCGGCTCTACACCTAACCCATTGGTGATTAAATTCGACGCTAATGGCATTAGCGGTTGTGATTGCATTCTCAATATTATTGGTACTGAAACAGTTCAAATAAAAATAGAAAGTCAGGGGTATATTCATGCGCTCTAATATCTC
>MPDF01000102.1 GCA_001874365.1 Gammaproteobacteria bacterium MedPE
GACAGTACTCTCATCAGAGAAACAAGCATTGCTCGATAAATTAATGACCCGTTTTAACGGCGTTATTCAAGCCCGTGAATCAAAGTACATTATGCTTCACGCACCAAAGAATAATGTCGATAAAATCGTTGATCTACTACCAGGTGCAGAGAACCCAACCATTCTACCAACGTGCGACGACAGCATGGTTGCTGTGCACGCCGTGAGTAGCGAAACCCTATTTTGGGAAACGATGGAAGAGCTTAAAACCCTTGGTGCAAGTTCGATTCTTGTGATGCCAATTGAAAAAATGCTGGGATAAATACTATGCGCACATTAGTTTGGTCTTCATTATCACCACAAGAGCGCACGCGGCAGCTCGCAAGGCCAGCGCTTGAAGATTCTGCGATGTTACACACGCAAGTGAGTAACATCATCAACAACGTTAAAATGCAAGGCGATGATGCCCTGCGCGACTATGCCCAGCGTTTTGACAATATATCCCTTAATGACATTGCTGTTAGCCCTGCGCACATTGAAGCCGCCAGTCAACACATCGATGATGAATTAAAACAAGCCATTGCGCTGGCTAAATCAAACATCGAAAAATTTCACCGCGCGCAAGCACAACAAGATATCAGTGTGGAAACCGTTAAGGGCGTACAATGTGAGCTGCGTACTCAGCCACTTCGCAGTGTTGGTTTATACGCGCCCGGTGGTACAGCGCCGCTGCCATCAACGGTGTTAATGACGGCAGTACCCGCTGTCATTGCAGGGTGTAAAAACATTGTTTTATGTAGCCCACCACCAATCTCTGATGTGATTTTATATACGGCACAACTGTGCGGCGTCGACACAATTTACCAAGTTGGCGGCGCGCAAGCCGTCGCAGCCATGGCATTTGGTACGCAAACAGTACCCAGTGTTGATAAGATTTATGGCCCCGGCAACAAGTTCGTTACTGAAGCCAAAAAACAAGTATCAAACGCTATCGGCGGTGCAGGCATCGACATGCCAGCAGGCCCATCAGAGGTATTAGTGATCGCTGATAAATACGCAAATGGTGCCTTTGTGGCAGCGGATTTATTATCTCAAGCTGAACACGGAACTGACTCACAAACAATTCTACTCACTGACAGTGAGCAATTAGCGCGAGATGTGACAACGGCTCTCGAACAGCAGCTAGCTTCATTAAGTCGCAGTGACATTGCACGTGCCGCGCTTGAGCACAGTAAAATCATTGTCTGTCGTGATATCGATGAAGCAATCAGTATTTCTAATGACTATGCGCCTGAACATTTAATTATTCAAACAGAGCAGCCACGTGATGTTTTAGCTGATATATACGCAGCGGGCTCGGTGTTTTTAGGAAAATGGAGCCCTGAGTCTGCCGGCGATTACGCCAGTGGTACGAATCACGTTTTGCCAACTTACGGTATGTGTAATAGCTACTCGAGTTTAAGTCTGGCTGATTTTTCACGCCGCTTTACGGTACAAGAATTATCATTTGAAGGACTTAGCAATCTTGAATCATCAATTGTTCCACTGGCAATGGCTGAAGGGCTAGATGCTCACGCTAATGCGGTATCAATTCGATTAAGTAGTAAAGGATAACCAAATGAGTGATGTTTCTCTAATTAATCGCCTAGCGCGTCCAGAGTTGTTAACGATGACGCCCTATCAGTCGGCACGTCGTATTGGTGGCTCAGGCGATATTTGGCTTAATGCCAATGAATCGCCATTTGCCAATAGCGATCCGGCGTATAATCGTTATCCTGAGTTTCAGCCAACTGAGCTTATTGAAAATTATGCCCGCTATAGCAAACTTGATAACAGCCAGATTTTAGCCTCTCGCGGTGCCGATGAAGCCATTGAGCTATTGATCCGCACATTTTGCGTGCCGGGTAAAGACAGCATTACCATTTGTACACCAACCTATGGCATGTATGCCATTAGCGCCGCGACCTGCAACGTTGCTGTTAATGAAGTGCCGTTGACTCAAGATTGGCAACTCGACAGTGATTTAACCACCAAGCTCAAAGGTTCGTCATTATTGTTTATTTGTAACCCCAATAATCCAACAGGCTCTACCATGACGCCTGAGGATATTGAACAGATCATTGAAGCAACAAGCGAGCAATGTATCGTGGTGGTTGATGAAGCTTATATTGAGTTTTCAGCGCAGTTAACCTGCGCCAGTTTAATCAATCAATATAACAACGTGGTTGTGTTGCGTACGTTATCGAAAGCCTTTGGCCTTGCCGGACTGCGTTGTGGTTTTATGCTGGCTAATCAGCACATTATTACTCTAGCCAAAAAAGTCATTGCACCCTACCCGATTTCTGCTCCCGTAGGCGACATTGCAGCGCAAGCGCTAACGGTTGATGGTGTTGCACAAATGCGCCAACAAGTGAGCGAACTCAATCAACTAGCACAGCAATTTGCAAGTGAGATTACGCCCCTACAAGGGGTGGAAGACGTTTATCACTCTGGTGGCAATTTCGTGCTGGTTCGCTTTAACAGTGATAACTGGTTTAGTGAGCTTGGGCAGGCGGGCATAGTGGTAAGGAATCAATCACAAGTACCCACGTTAGAACGATGCCTCAGATTTAGTATTGGCAATGAGGAAGAAATGAAAAAACTTACAACGACGTTAATTGATATTGCCAAGCAAACAGCAGCTTAAATCGATGCACTTTTAGCAACAGCACCGTTGGCTAGCGCACTTTTAATTAGTGTACTAAACGTTGAACCGAATTCAGAAGAGAAAAGACATGAGAAGTAAAATTTTATTTATTGATCGCGACGGCACACTCGTCGAAGAGCCAAGCGTTGACAAACAACTCGATACCCTTGAAAAATTAGTCTTTGAACCTAACGTTATCCCAGTGCTATTACAGTTACAACAAGCTGGGTATGAGTTGATCATGGTGTCTAATCAAGATGGCCTTGGCACATCAAGTTTCCCACAAGCAGACTTTGATTTAGCCCACGATAAGATGATGGCAATTTTTGCTTCCCAAGGTATTAAGTTTTCAGAGGTGTTGATCTGCCCGCATTTTGATGAAGACAATTGCAACTGCCGAAAACCTAAACTTGGCTTGGTCAAAGATTTGTTGCAAGCGGGCCGTGTCGATTTTGAGAACAGCTATGTCATTGGCGATCGCCAAACCGATATCGAATTGGCTAACAACATGGGGCTAAAATCATTTAAGTATTGTCCAACGACCCTTAATTGGAACGACATTGCCCGCGCGTTAACCATTAAAGAGCGCACAGCAACAGTAATTCGTAATACCAACGAAACTCAAATTAATGTCAGTGTCAATTTGGACAAACAAGGTGGCAGCCTTATCTCTACCGGCATTGGTTTTTTCGATCACATGTTAGATCAAATTGCCACTCATGGCGGCTTTGAACTCAATGCCCAAGTAAGCGGTGATTTACACATTGATGATCATCACACCGTCGAAGATACCGCAATTGCCTTAGGTAACGCATTGGCTAAAGCACTCGGTGATAAACGCGGCATTGGCCGTTTCGGTTTTACACTGCCTATGGATGAATGCCTGTGTACCTGTGCCCTTGATTTATCGGGACGTGGCTGGCTTGAATTTAACGCCGACTTTGCTAATGAGCGCGTGGGGGAATTAGCCACTGAAATGGTACCGCATTTCTTCCACTCGCTATCGAGTGCAATGGCAGCAACGCTTCACATCAAAGGAGAGGGAAAAAATAGCCACCACTTAGTTGAAGGCATTTTCAAGTCTTTTGGCCGCACGTTGCGCCAAGCGATTAAAGTGGAAGGCACTCAGCTTCCAAGCAGTAAAGGTGTGTTGTAATGGGAAAAGTAAATGTTGCGATCATCGACACAGGCTGCGCTAATATTACCTCGGTTCGCTGTGCTTTTGAGCGAATTTGCGATGATGTTACCGTAACTCGCGATCAAGATTTTATTCGCGCTGCTAGTCATGTGGTATTGCCAGGGGTTGGCACGGCTGGCGCGGCAATGGAGAAACTAGCGCTGTTCGACTTAATCACTTTCATTCAATCGTTGACTCAACCTGTGTTGGGGATCTGCTTAGGAATGCAGCTGTTAACCAATTCGTCACAAGAGCGCAGTGTTAACTGTCTTGGCCTAATCGATACCAAGGTATCAGCAATGAAAAACAGTGATAACTTGCCATTACCTCACATGGGCTGGAATCAATTGACTCACTTAATACCGCCGCTATTTAACGGCATCGACGATGGCAGTTACGTGTATTTTGTACATAGCTTTGCAGTGCCTACAGGTGCATTTACCGCTGCACAAAGTGACTATGGTCAAGCATTCTCAGCGGCTATTAGTCAAAATAATTTTTACGGCGTGCAGTTTCACCCAGAGCGCTCAGGCAAAGTTGGCGCTCAAATTCTTAAAAACTTCTTAGCAATCTCAGCGACACAGGAAAAAATTGACTCATGATTATTCCAGCATTAGATTTAATCGACGGTGAAGTTGTTCGCCTTTATCAAGGTGATTACGCACAGCAAACAACTTACGCCTTTTCACCTGTTGAGCAATTACAACATTACGCTAGCCAAGGCGCTACTTGGTTACACCTTGTAGATCTGACTGGCGCAAAAGATCCCACCAAACGTCAACTATCACTCATTAGCGAGATGATGAATGGTGTTGAAAATGTTGGCCTGCAAGTTGGCGGCGGCATTCGCAGCGAACAAGATATTATCGACTTGCTAAATGCAGGAGCCTCCCGCGTTGTCATCGGCTCACTAGCGGTAAAACAACCTGCACTGGTAGAGCAATGGTTTAAGGCCTATGGCAGTGAAAAAATAGTGCTAGCGCTAGACATTAATATTGATGAACAAGGCAATAAGCATGTTGCAACACACGGCTGGCAAGAAAATTCAGGCGTCACCATTGAAGAGTTACTCAATCGTTTCATTCCCCTTGGTTTAAAGCACGTGCTCTGTACTGACATTAGCAAAGATGGCACCCTATCCGGCTCAAATACCGCGCTTTACGCGGAGCTTGTCGCAGATTGGCCACAAATTGAATGGCAATCATCCGGCGGCATTGGTGATTTGGCTGATATTGAAGCTTTAAACCCGTGTAACGTTGCTGGTGTGATTGTTGGCCGTGCTTTACTGGAAGGTAAGTTTAGTGTTGAGGAGGCCATAGCATGCTCGCAAAACGGATAATCCCCTGCCTTGATGTTAAAGATGGCATGGTAGTAAAAGGTGTTCAGTTTCGCAATCACGAAATCATTGGCGACATTGTGCCGTTAGCCAAACGCTATGCACAAGAAGGGGCTGATGAATTAGTTTTTTACGATATTACTGCCTCTAGTGATGATCGCATTGTCGATAAAAGCTGGGTTGAACGGATCAGCGAACAAGTTGATATTCCTTTCTGTGTCGCAGGCGGTATAAAAACCATTGAAGACGCCGCTAAAATTTTAGCCTTTGGCGCGGATAAGATTTCCATTAATTCCCCTGCGCTAGCAAACCCACAACTGATCACGGATCTTACACACGAATTTGGCCAGCAATGTATCGTTGTGGGCATCGATAGCTATTTTGATAGAGACACCGGTTTGTATCAGGTTAAACAATTTACGGGTGATGAAACCAAAACACGCACCACCCAATGGCAAACACTTGACTGGGTGAAAGAAGTACAATCACGAGGTGCTGGTGAAATTGTGCTAAACGTGATGAATAAAGATGGTGTGCGCGACGGTTATGATATCGAGCAATTACGCCTTGTTCGTGACGTGTGTAACGTGCCATTAATAGCGTCTGGTGGCGCTGGTGAGATCAGTCACTTTTACGATGTATTTGCCAAAGCAAACGTGGATGGCGCATTAGCTGCTAGTGTATTCCACAAACAAATTATTGAAATAGATGCGCTAAAACGCTCACTTAACCAAGACAAGATTGAGATAAGATTATGTTAACAACGACGCAAATCACTGCGATTAACTGGGAAAAAGTCGACAATCTATTGCCTGCGATTGTGCAAGATAGCTTTAATGGCCAAGTTTTGATGCTCGGGTATATGAACCAAGAAGCCCTCGATACAACACTAGCAAGCATGAAGGTTACTTTTTTCTCCCGTACTAAAAATCGCCTATGGACCAAGGGAGAAACCTCCGGTGATTTCTTACATGTTAAAGACATGGCTATTGATTGCGACAATGACACGCTGTTGATTATGGCGCAGCCGGCTGGCCCTACATGTCATCTCGGTACACCAAGTTGCTTTGCTGATTCAAAAGGCTTTGATCTTGACTTTATCAGCCAACTCAATCACGTCATTGATGCACGTTATGTCGATCGTGACGAAAGCAGCTACACTGCATCACTGTTTAATCGCGGTGTAAAACGCATGGCACAAAAAGTGGGTGAAGAAGGCGTTGAAGTGGCCTTAGCCGCAGCTACCGATGATCGTGAAGAACTGATCAATGAATCATCAGATTTACTTTATCACTTGTTAGTTTTGCTACGTGGCAAGGAAGTACCGCTAACTGAGATTATGGATAATCTGCGCTCACGCCATAAATAACCTCACAGGTGTGCTTTGATTCAGAGTACACCTTCAACTCAAAAATAGTTTATCCCCCGTTACCGATGAAGAGTTAAATACATCAATCTGCGGGGGTCATCCTCAAATGTTAATGACTCATCACCAACACGAAGCCTATCCTTGTTAAATCATCTAAATTAACTACCATTCCCTGTTGTTAGTGCTATGATGCCTGTGATTTATTGATAACCACTCACAGCAGTACGAACGATAATGCACTTACGAATTTTCATTGCCGTCTTTTTATTTCTAACGCCATTACTGATCACGTTCCCAGCCCAATCGACAGTGGTGTCTCCTCGTGCAGTTCAAGCTTATAAACAATTAATAGATGTTGTTCATCTCAATAGTAAAGAGAATACAAAATACATCGCCGATACTTTGGAAGTCATCGACAAGAACTCATTTGACGGTATTCGAGCGCCAATCTTCGGTATTATTGCTAAATTAGAAACAAATAACGGTAATATAACCCTTGCGAATGATTACATAGAAAAGGCAATCGCAGCCCTAAATAAAACAGCAAATCATAGCTATCAAATCGATGCCCTTAATCACATCAGCTGGGTTTATATAAATCGCGGAGATTACGCCACTGCGATCTATTATGTGCAACAAATGGCTGATTATGCGTTTGAACACCAACATATACGTGGGCAGGCAATTGCGCTTAACCGCTTAGGCCAATGCTATATTGAACTCGGACTAAGTGGATTGTCATTTGTCCCTCTTGAAAATGCGTTAGTAATTTCTCGTCAGCATCAATTTGATAATACCGAATTACTTGCTCTACTTTATTTAGCTAATGCTGGTTTAAAATCTAACAAGCTTTCTGCACAAGAGATTATTGAGTTAGTTGAAGACGCGTCAATTGTTGCAAAGAAAATGAATTACGCACAAGGATACATTAATCGATTGCAGGGACTCGCTCATCAAATGATCCCTCAATATGATATTAGTGAACACTGGTTTAAACAATCATTAGCCATAGCGACATCAGAGCATGATGTTCGCCTACTCCGATTAATTAACTTCGATTTAGCAAAGCTCAACTATATTCAACATAACGATGCACTCGCACTCAGTTATGCTCAAACTAGCATGATGTATGCAAATCGACTAGAGCACCTCTCTGGCAAAGCCGATTTACACTATTTATTGAGTCAAATTAATCAACGCCAAGGTAACACTCAAATGGCGTTAGAACACCTTAACACCTACACCGACTTTTTACGCTCTGACAATAACAAGAACGCCATCAGCTTATTGACAATAATGGATAAGCGCATTAATGGCCTGAGACAAAAAAACAAAATGATAGCGTTAGAAAATAGTGTTCTATCGAGCGATTTAGCCGCGCAAAAAGCTTACAATGAGCGACATACTACCGTGATGTGGTTAGCAGCTATTCTCTTTATCTTTATTGGCATTTCGGTATCTCTCTTCATTCGTCATCGTTTAATGGCGATGAAAGTAGCAATTTCGATGAAAGATGCGTTGACTGGCGCTTATGCCCGCAGTTATCTTAAACACTTTTTACCCCTAGTCAGACAAAAACTAGCGAAGGAAAAAAGCCTTGATAGTTCATTTGGTATTCTGCTAATTGATTGTGATGATTTTAAACAAATTAACGATGAATTCGGTCACGGCGGTGGCGATGTTGCGTTGAAGAAGATTGTCGAGACCATTAATACTGAAATTCGTGCACAAGACACATTATTTAGATGGGGTGGCGATGAATTCGTCTTAATGTGTCAATCGGTGTCAAAAGAGCAATTAAATGATATATCTTCACGCATCAATAAAGCAGTGTGTAGTTTGAATATTACTTATGGCGAAGGGGCAATTCGCCCAACAATTTCTATCGGTTATGCACTGCACGCACGTAACAATCCATTAAATTTAGATGAACTTTTAAAAGTTGCGGACGACTATTTATATCAAAGTAAGCGCGCAGGAAAAAACAGTGTTTTTGGTGTTTAAATTCGACTAATTTTGTTTAAATAATTTGTTGCTAATTAATACTTTGCATAAGCTGCACTTCGTATAATAATGTGCTTTTCCCAAAAAAGTTAATATTATGCAACAACATTCATTGCTCAAATCTTGCGCGTTGACGTTATGTTTAGCCGTCAACGGTTCCGCTTTTTCAGGCGAGAAACACACCTTTGATTTTCCAACGCCAGCCAATTTCTTGCCACCAACACTTGACTGGCATGGCAATAGTGAGTCCCTTATTAATACCAATGAGCAATGGCAAACTCCGGTCGAAAAAAACGGTTTCGTTTCGACGCCCTCTTCTCAAGAGACTTATCAATACCTTAAGCAGTTAGCCGAGAAATCGGACATGATAAAATTATCAAGCTTTGGCGAGAGTTCACTAGGAAAACCATTGATGTTAGTTCATGTATCTTCAAATTTCGATGATACAAAACGTCCTAAGGTTTTGGCTCAAGCGGGCATTCATTCTGGTGAAATTGACGGTAAAGACGCCGGACTGATGTTGCTTCGTGATATCGCCATGGGAAAGAAAAAAGAATTATTGTCGAATGTAGATCTGCTCTTCGTACCAATTTTCAACGTTGATGGCCACGAGAATAAATCAAAGTATCACCGTGTTAATCAACGTGGTCCAAGCAATATGGGATGGCGTTCAACCGCACAAAATATAAACCTCAATCGCGACTACGCCAAAGCACAAAGTGTCGAAATGCAGAGCATGATTGCTTTGTTAAACCGTTATGAACCAAGTTTATACCTTGATCTTCATGTCACCGATGGTGTTGACTATCAATACGATATTACTTACGGGACTAGCGGTTCCCACAGTCATTCGCCAGCCATTGCACAATGGTTCAATCGACATTACCGCCCGTCATTAGATGGTGAACTAATCTCACAAGGCCATATTCCTGGTGATTTAGTCTTTGCGATGGATAACCGCAACATTGAGAAAGGCATCAGTGGTTGGAGTCCCTCTCCCCGTTATAGTGACGGTTATGGTGCGACTCGACATATTCCAACCGTACTTGTTGAAAATCATTCACTAAAACCCTATCGCCAACGAGTGCTCGGCACCTATGTATTAATTGAGCAGTCAATTAAAATTGTTGATAAGTATAACGGTCAGCTACAGCAAGCAATCGCGACAGATAAAAATGCGAGACCAACCCATTTGCCTTTGAGCTGGAGTTATAACAAACCTCGTACAGTCGCGTTTAAAGGCATAACCTTTGAGCATTTCGATGATCCTATTTCAGGCACTAATCAAGTTAAATGGACGGGAAAGCCAAGACACTATGATATGCCGTGGTTCGATCGTAATATGCCAAAGCAAGTGACTAAGCTACCAAATGCGTATTGGATTTTGCCACAGTATACTCAAGCAATTGCAACAATTAAGCGTCATGGTATTAAGACAGAAGTGCTGAACGCGCCTACATTAATCGCTGTAGAACAGCTGCATGTTGCTGACGCCCAATTCGCTAAGTCTCCTTATGAAGGTAAGATGCGTGTCACAGCAAGCTTTAATAGCCGCCATGGTGAACTAGAGTTACCGACTGGTACTGTGAAGGTCAGCCTAGATCAACCCTTAGGAAAACTGGCATTTATGTTGTTAGAGCCTCAAGCCAGTGATTCGCTTTTCCAATGGGGATTTTTTAACACAATTTTTCAACGTACCGAATACATCGAAGGATATGCTGTAGTGCCTATGGCAACAGAAATGTTAAAACAATCGCCATCGTTACGGACAGAGTTTGAAGAAAAGTTAAAATCTGACCAAGCGTTTGCCAATGATCCTCGTGCTCGATTAGCATGGTTTTATCGCCAATCACCCTTCTATGATAAAGCGCATGGCCGCTACCCAGTTTATCGCCAGTGGTAATTAGGGTACATATTGTGCAACAATTTTATCTAAGGCATTTTCTCGTTTAACAGCGGCTAATGCCTTATCAAAACGCTTTACAAAGTCATCTTTAAATTTAAAGCGCCTTTTCTCATCACTGCTATAACCAATATGTGCCGTCTGGACCATGACTTCCATTGTTTGATGGATTTCATTAAAGTTGAGAGATTCGTCGCCTGCTGTAATTTCCTTTAGCACCCACTTTGTCGACAAAGGATCATTGAGGTAACAGTCAATACGACGATTAATTAACTTTAATACATTTGCCTTAGTACTGCGGTTTTCCCGTATTTTTATCAACCCCTGAGATTTTGCTTGGCTAAGTCGTTCATTTAAAATCAAATAACCAGCATTAATACCAACATTGACGCTTTGCTTAACCCTTTCATTAGCTGGCAGTAGTAAATGCTTTCGAAGATCTATTGAGTCGTGGCAATGAGCAACAACTCGTTCATAGGCAAGTGCAGTTGAATAAGGCCAAATATAATCTCTTTTATGACTATGGATATACGGAGGAATAACTGCGAATGCATTTCCTAATTTTACTTCTTGCAATGCACGTTTCCAAGGCATAGCAACAAACTTTATTTTGTAATCTTTTGCTAAACGTTGGGCTGCAAGGTTAATTAGATCAATATAAATTCCTCTTAACTCATTATTTTCAACGTAGGAATACGGTGGATAACTGTCATCAGCGACAAT
>MPDF01000103.1 GCA_001874365.1 Gammaproteobacteria bacterium MedPE
CGGCCTAGCATTTCTAATCATTACCTATTATGCCGACGCATTGTACCGCCTCGATTTAAATATCGTTTATGGCCGCCAATTTAAAAAAATGGACGAGCTGTTAAGTGATATGAAAACACTGCGAAATCACGCGTAGAGCTTAGCTTTCAAAATGTACCAAGATTGATGCTTGATCTTTCTTGGTCATCTTGTCAACGACCAACATATAGGAACTATCTATCATGCGCTCAATTTCACCTGGGGGAATTGAGCCATCAAGGATAACGGTATTCCAATGTTTTTTGTTCATGTGATAACCAGGAATAACCGATTCGAAAATGTCTCGTAGCATCATTGCTTCTTGTGGATCGCATTTTAAATTCAGCCACCAATCTCGCTTGTCACCATCTCCTTTGCCCGCTTTACCGATGGCTAAGGTTGCAAACATCTTGTTTTTCACTTTATACACATAGACTTCTTCACCAAAGGGAAAGGCATGAGTCGTTTCTGGTTTATGCAATAGATAATTATGTACAGAGTCGAATTGGGTCATTGTCATCACTATTGGTCTAATTTGTATTTAAATTTCGGTTTTTTCTTTTGCTTTATAAATGGGCTTAAATCTACTTGCTGACATCTGAGTGTTCCACCCAACAAATTTGCAGAAATAGCTACCGAAATTGATTTAAGTGTCGAATCACAGGTTATCTTAACTTCGCTTTTCTCATCAATGGATTTTTCTTCAATATACTCATAATTATGAACAGGCAGGTTGTTATTCATCACCGACATACCAGCATTAGCCGTCCCGTTTTGATAAACCGGAGCTTGCTCAGTGTGTTGTTGAATATAGCGTCGACTCAATTCGAGCGTACTCATCGGTTTTGATGTAGTCGGCGCATTGATTACTACTGATCTTTGCATCACCTCAGTATTATTTTTGTCATTGGTAACGCGTTGTTCTATTTCAATTGACGAGGGAATAATTTTTTCTTTTAACGGCTCAATAACTTCTTCAGGTGATTTAGGTTTTACAACATCTTTTTTGGCGACAATTTTCTCATCAGTGGTCGCCTTTTCACGCTTTATAGGTGTTACTTTTTCATTATTTATCTTGAGTTCTTCTTGCAATTTTTCCGGTTGCTTTCGCGCTTGAGCAATCACCAATTTTGCCGCAATAATCTGTTGTTGAGCAATGTCCTTGGTGAACTGCTGTTGTTTCTTTCCCGCTCCCCAATTAACTTGCAGCGCAATAGCCAGCAATAACATACTGTGAATAATCACTGACCAGATAATGGCGTTAGAAACTTTAGGTTGTGTGCTCAATTGAATAAATCCGTTATCGTTCAACAGCCAATAGACTTGGTCAACCAAACAAGGTTCAATTTATTCTCATCACACGATTTATTCCAAACTAATTTTGACGTTGATTATCAACGATTTCGTCAAGTGCTTGCCACAGTCCATCACACAGGCCTTTACGAAAAGCTGCCTGTTTAAACTCATCATATTCCGATAAATAAGTCGCCAATAAATCATCTCGCTTTCCAAGAACGCAGGCTCGCATATTGGCAAATCTATCAGCGGCTTTTACAATTAATGCCTCGTATAAAACTGGCTCTACTTGAGACATTTTTAGATTAGTTTTAACTTTACGTTCAGCGCGATCCACTCCCATTTCGTCAGTAACAATAGCCACACAGTCACTGATATGTTGTCCAAATCGATGAGCAACGTCATCAAGTGTTAGCGATGTGTCTTCAACCACATCGTGTAGATACGCAATAATTTGTGCATTTTCTCCATAAGGTGCTGCCAACTTACTAACCGCCTCCAAATGGACACTGTACGGCTTTGAACCGTAACGCTGCCCTTCATGAGCTTGTAACGCAAATTCTCGTACTTGTTCTATCATGAGTCTTTCCTTTTCGCTGCACTAAAGCCATGTAATAACTGACCTAACAACCCGTTAGGCATTCTATCATCGCCTCGGTAACCTAGCGTTATTTCGCCACTTTTTTCGGGAATATAGGCACTTTTAAATAGGTAATCCCATAGGCTTAAACTAATACCAAAATTCACGCCATATCGATGCTGCACTGGTAACGCATAAGCATGATGATAAAGATGCATGACTGGATTGTTCAACACATACCGTAAGGCGCCATAATCTAATTTAATATTCGCGTGATTTAAATGGCCAATAGCAATGGTAAAGAAATGCACCATGAAAGCTTGCTGTGGTTCAAAACCACCAAGCAACATAACGCCTAGTGTTTTTAGCGGCTTATAGAAAATGTTTTCCATTGGGTGATAACGCAAATGCCCGGCAAAGCCCATTTCCTTAATGGAATGATGTACTTGATGAAAGCGCCATAACAGTGGAATGCGATGTAGCATTTTATGGGTAAACCACTGTAAGAAATCAAGAGTAACGAAAAAGACAATTAATTGAGTTACAGGATGCCATTGACTTAATTCAATCACGGATAGTGATTTTTCATTAATGCCAAATTGGCTAAATCCGTGATTGAGTAATTGATAAAAGCCACTGATAGCTATGCTAAATAAGAAAAAGTTAACATACATGTAGCTAGCATCGAGCCAAAAATCGCGCCTAAAATTGGCTTGCTCTCTTCGCCAAGGCCATATCATTTCGGCCCCCCAAACCAACAAAGAAATAATAGTCAGCCCCCAAAAATAATTTTGCGACCAAGGCACCTCAAATATCACATTACGCCATACCCATTGAGCGGTTCCCAGTGTTGTAGCGCTAATAATTTCAATATATTCCAAAAACCTAAACCATTCATAAGACTAAATTCAAAAGTAATACTGACAAGACAGTCGGTATGGTTGTTTTCTTTCAAAAAACCCAAATGAGAATACCATACAATATTTAGCATTTGTTCTTGAGATGAAGCAACGCGCAATTTTTGATAATCAACGACCTACTTCATCTCCAAGATTTACTTAAGCGCTCCTTCTGATTCCTTTTGTTTTTTAACAACCTGCTTATCTTCTTGAACCAATTTAATCGTTCGTTCGACATAAGGATCTGGTAATAACATTTGCACCATCGCGCCAAACACATAGGCCGAAGAGCGGCGTTTTTTAGCCCATTTGACCATGTTTATAGCAATAAATATAAATGCGAGGAATATTCCCCAAGGTAACAAAACCCCCTGTAATCCGTGAAGCTTTGCATTGAGTAGTGGGCTCCCACCTGCAAACCCAAATATATAAGCGCATAACAACATCGCACCAACGAAGGTGCCAATAAATAATTTAGTGTTCATTATCTTTCTCTGATCTAGAAATTTAGTAAAGACGGTTCTTGAATTGACCGTTTTAGATTACTTATGGAGTGTTAATAAATAAGATAATGCGTGATGAACACTGCAAACTGCAGCAATCGTTTTATGAAAAATATGAATCAAGCGCTGCTTAAAGTTTATTAGCGCCGATAAAAATACGGTGTTTTGATGCTTAAAAGTAACGGAAAGGGATTGCTGAACATAATCAATGATATCGCTAAAGGCGCCGTTTAACAGCAATAGATAACTTGTTGTGATAGCGGGCGATAACGCACCAAGGATTAACTCACCTGTGCTACCTTGTTGGGCAATTTGCGGCGTATTATCAATATGTCGTTTCGGATGTACATTGTCCAATGGTAATCCAAAGACTGTGCTAAGAGAGAATATTGCGATCAACAATAATCCTAAGACACTTATGACTTTATGATGGCGCATAAAAATTCTCCGATTCAACATTACGCATTGCAGTTAACGTTGAGTCTTTCTATATAAACCAACCCAGAACGACAATTCCAAAATAACACCAAGTCCAACAACTGCATAACTTTCTTTGGTAAACCCTATTTGGTAGCACAGTATTGCTAAAGCCAAAACAATGACTAATAAAGTCCCGCGATAAAATGAGTCCATAAAATATCCTTTTTGTTTTGTATATTTAAATTTAAGGCTCACGACTCTTATTTTCAAGGCGCTAATTGTAACTAATACCAACAGCGTTTAGTAAATAAACAAAACTATTGCACCCCAACAAAAAGCACTGTATAAATAACCATATCTGTACAAAACACTGTATAAAAATTTATATAAGATGATGGGTGACTAAAATGCTAACTCAATTAACGGTCAATGACTTTGCTATTGTAGATGCGCTAGATATTGAATTTGGTGCGGGAATGACCACAATTACCGGTGAAACAGGTGCCGGTAAATCAATCGCCATTGATGCTATTTCACTGTGTTTAGGCGCACGAGGTGAAGCAACTATGGTTCGTCCAGGTGGAAAACGCGCTGACATTAGTGCTTCATTTTCAGTTGAAGGTAATAAACCCGCTCAAAAGTTTTTACGACATCACGAACTTGATAATGAAGATGCCTGTATTATTCGACGTGTGATATCAAAAGAAGGACGCTCTAAAGGATTTATCAATGGTAAGCCTGTTCCGATTAGTCAACTGAAAGAAATTGGTATCTTTCTATTAAATATCCACGGCCAACATGCTCATCAAGGCTTACTTGATGGCGCACTTCAATTGTCATTACTTGATCAATATGCCAATCATCAAAAACTAAACGCACAAGTTGCCTTGTCTCATCAAAATCATCAACAAATTAAAAGCGAGTTAAAACAATTACAACAAGCGCAGCAGCAAGCGCAAGCCAAAGTTCAACTGCTCGAATATCAAGTAGAAGAACTAGATGCATTTGCCCTAACTGACGGCGAATTTGAACAAATTGAAACAGAACATCAACGATTATCTAATAGTGAATCGATTCAATTAAGTTGTCATCGTTTGTTAAACCAGTTGTCTGATGACGACAGTTTTAACCTTGAATCGGCGCTTAACAGCGCATTACACACGCTGGACGAAATTATTGAGCAAGACAGTAGTATTGAACCACTTGCAGAAATGCTCAATGGCGCTCTCATTCAAATTCAGGAAAGTTCACAAGAATTAGCCAGTTACCAAAACGCTATCGAACAAAATCCTGAGCGATTGGCAATACTTGATGAACGACTCAGTAAAGCCATGCAACTTGCTCGTAAACATCATGTATCACCTCAAGAGTTACCTGCATTACATCAAAGTATTCACGATGAATTGCAAGCAATGACAAATGATAGCCAGCGTATTGACGATTTAGAAGTTCAATTAGCGCAGGTATCTCAGCAATACTTTACCCAAGCGTCTGAGCTTTCTCAAAGTCGTAAAAAATATGCGACTAAATTAGAAAAGCTCGTTACTAAGTCGATGAAAAAACTCAGCATGGAGCACGGTGAATTTGCCATTGCTGTTGCCTTTAATAAAGACGGTAACATCAACAAAAATGGCTTAGACGCCGTTTCATTTCTTGTCACTACTAACCCCGGCCAACCGCTCGATGCACTTAATAAAGTTGTTTCAGGTGGCGAGCTATCTCGAATTAGTCTTGCGATTTCTGTTATTACAGCCAACAAAGTTGCAACGCCAACGTTAATATTCGATGAAGTAGACGTTGGGATCAGTGGTCCGACAGCAGCAGCGGTTGGCGAAATGCTCCGTGAACTTGGAAAATCAACCCAAATTGCCTGTGTCACGCATTTACCACAAGTTGCTGGGTGTGGTCACCATCAAATGCGCGTAGTGAAAAAAACAGATGGCCGAACAACTAATACGACAATGGTTGCGTTATCTGAGAATGAACGTGTGCAGGAGCTCGCTCGATTACTAGGTGGCAACACCATTAGCGATAATACCGTTGCCAACGCGCAAGAGTTATTGCGGGTAAATCAATCGTAGAACCCAAGTTTTTGTGAGGTTGTTGGCTAAATAACTGGTGCAAAGGCTGTTAGCACCGTTGATTGAATGCTAGAATGCTCCACTTTATTTTTAGACACTTAATAGGTATTCCATTGCAAGGCACTCAATTAGTAGAGTTCATCACTGAACAACTTGAAGACATGAAAGCAAAAGACATTGTTGTTTTAGATGTTGCTAAACTTTCTCCGATGGCAGACAAAATCATTGTTTGTACTGGTACGTCATCTCGTCATTGTCGCGCCGTTGCTAATAGCCTATTAGTAGAAGCGAAGAAAGCACAGATGCCACCACTAGGTATTGAAGGACTAAAAGAAGGCGGCTGGGTGTTATTAGACATGAATGAAATCATTGTTCATGTTATGGACCAAGAGCACCGCGATCTGTTCCGTTTAGAACAACTTTGGGGCGGCGACTCTAAGCATCTAAATAACTAAATGAAAATCCAATTAGTTGCCGTGGGCACAAAAATGCCTGCGTGGGTTGAAAGTGGCGTACAAGAATATGTACGTCGTTTCCCCAAAGATTGCTCACTAGAAATCACCGAAATCCCCGCAGGAAAACGCGGCAAAAATGCCGATATTAAACGTATTCTAGAAAAGGAAGGTGATTTAACCTTAGCGGCTATCCCAAAAGGTAATAGAATCATTACGTTGGAAGTCGAAGGTCGACCTTGGTCAACACCGCAACTGGCGACCAACCTTGAGAAGTGGCAACTCGATGGCCGCAACGTCAGTATTTTAATTGGCGGTCCTGAAGGACTAGCGCCTTCATGCATTAAAGCCTCTGAACAAAAATGGTCGTTATCTGCATTGACGCTACCCCATCCAATGGTACGGGTCATTGTTGCAGAAGCGCTATATCGGGCCTGGAGCATTAACAATAATCATCCGTATCATCGAGAATAATAAAGCGCTCTTCTAAGCGCTTATATTTTTAGCAGATAAATCCCCTATCTTATTGCTTTCCTATAGAGAATTAATTAAATCTATGTTCAAATGTCCGAACATATTTCCACGTTGATTGTTCATGTTTTTACGTAATCGTACTCCAATCAGAAATCAGGCGCTTGAAAACGCGCTTTTTGCCCGACGCGCCATTATCGCTTTCGTCGGCGTCATCATTTTAATGTTTGTTCTCTTATCTAATTTATATAACATTCAAGTGAATTCTTATGACAAATACCAAACGCAAGCAAACGGTAACCGCATTAAGGTTATACCAATTGCGCCAAATCGCGGACTGATATATGACCGTAACGGAACCATACTCGCAGAGAATAAGCCAAGTCATAGCTTGGAAATTATTCCTGAAAAAACCAAGAATTTAACGGAAACTATCGATGCTCTAGCAAAGCTAGTCACTATTACTGACGAAGAGCGTGAGCGATTTTTAAAGTCAGTAAAACGTCAACGCCGCTTCAAAAGTATTGTCTTAAAAAGCCGTTTAACCCCCAAACAAGTCGCGCAGTTAAGTGTTAATTTGCATCAGATCCCCGCAGCCCGTATAGAAGCGCGCTTAAAACGCCATTATCCTTTTGCACACATTCTTACTCACGCGCTTGGCTATGTCGCAAAACTTAATAAAAAAGACCAAGCAAGAATCATTGCCGCAGGTGAAGAGGCCACTTATGCGGCAACACGTGATATTGGCCGTTTGGGCATCGAAAAGTTTTATCAAAAACTACTCCATGGTCAACCGGGGTATCGCGAAATAGAAGTGAATAATCGCGGGCGTGTGGTGCGTATTCTTAATGAAGTTGCGCCAGAGCACGGTCAAGATCTTTATCTCAATCTAGATATTAATTTACAAAAAAAGGCCTATCAAGAATTAGCCGGTCGCCGTGGTTCTGTTGTGGCGATAGATCCTAATAATGGCGCGGTTTTGGCCATGGTTAGTAGCCCAAGTTATGATCCAAATTTGTTTGTTCACGGTATTTCAGGAAAAAATTATCGCGCCTTGTTATCAGCCGATAAGCCACTCATCAACCGAGCAACTCAAGGGACCTACCCTCCAGCTTCAACCATCAAGCAACTCATGTCCATCGTCGCGTTAGAAGAAAAAATAATCACTGAAAAAACATCAATTAGAGATCCCGGATGGTTCCGCTTACCAAATGTCGAAAGGCCATTTCGCGATCACCTAGCATGGGGACATGGCAAGGTTGATGTTTATAAAGCCATGCTGAAATCATGTGATACTTTTTTCTATGATGTCGCCAACCGTTTAGGCATCGACCGAATTAGCACCTTTATGGATCGCTTTGGCTTTGGGCAAAAGTCTGGCGTTGATATCTATGAAGAAAAACAAGCGATAATGCCTTCGCGGGCATGGAAAAGAGCTCGCCATAACCAACCATGGTATCCAGGAGATACAATCTCTTTGGGAATTGGCCAAAGTTATTGGACAGCGACACCAATTCAGTTAGCAAATTCAACGGCGATTGTTGCCGCGTCTGGGCAATTCTTTACGCCGCAACTGCTCGGCGCGAGCCAAGGCGCCAATGGCCTGCTGCAATTACCCGCAGATGAGCGTCCACCGGTAATCCTAAGAGATAATTACAACTGGAAAATCGCCCAAAAAGGCATGTGGGGCGTCGTCAATAAACTTGGTGGAACAGCGTACAATGTTTTCAAAGGCGCAAATTATGTGTCAGCAGGTAAAACCGGCACTGCTCAACTAATTAGCATTGCTGAAGATGAAGAGTATGATGAAGAAAAGATCAGTGAACGCCACCGTGATAATGCGATGTATGTTGGCTACGCTCCTTTTGATAAACCGGAAATAGCCTTAACTGTTGTGGTTGAAAATGCGGGAGGGGGCGGAAGTAGTGCGGCTCCAATCGCTCGCAAGCTTTTCGATGTCTATTTAGACCAGCGTTCTATTTCGCCGTCGTTGGTTGTCAATCAACAAAGCACCGCCGACCATAACGTTGTAGGACATACACATTAATGAACGACAATAAAGCAGGCTTTGCAAAGCCACAATCACTAAGCGATAAGATTCATATCGATTTTCTACTGTTAGCGGGATTGCTAGCGTTAATGTGTATTTCACTTATCGTCATATATAGTGCAAGTGGCGAAAACATGGCGATGGTGAAACGCCAAGGTATCAATATGGCCGCGTCAATCGGGGCAATGGTTATTGCGGCGCAGTTTCCACCAACGTTCCTAAGACGCTGGGCGGTGCCTCTCTACTTAGTAGGTATTGGTTTATTAGTTGCTACCTTACTCTTTGGTCACGTTGGTAAAGGCGCACAGCGCTGGATTGACTTTGGTTTTGCCAAGTTTCAACCATCTGAAGCCATGAAACTCATCTTACCGATAATGATCGCCCATTACATTACGCGCTATGCACTACCAGCAAAGCTAAAGCACGTTACTATTGGCACTATATTAATAGGCATCCCTGTTTTTCTAATTTATAAACAACCGGATCTTGGTACGTCAATCTTAGTGGGAAGCGCCGGAATTTTTGCGTTGTTTTTAGCGGGTATGAGCTGGCGAATTATTGGCTCATTAGCTATCGCCGCGATTCCTTTCTCGTTCATGATGTGGAGTTTCTTTTTACACGACTACCAAAAACGACGCGTATTGACCTTTCTGAATCCAGAGCTTGATCCTCTAGGCAACGGTTATCATATTATTCAATCTAAAATAGCCATAGGCTCAGGCGGACTGGAAGGTAAAGGATGGCTTAATGGAACTCAATCCCAACTTGAATTTTTGCCAGAACGCCACACCGATTTTATTTTCTCCGTACTGAGTGAAGAATTTGGTCTCTTTGGTGTCATTGCCCTGCTTTGTGTGTATCTATTTATTATGGCTCGCTGTTTATTTATTGCTAACAATGCCCAAGAGCCATTTTCAAAAATTCTGGCAGGTGCTATTACCTTAACTTTCTTCGTTTATCTATTTGTAAACATTGGCATGGTATCAGGCTTACTTCCCGTGGTTGGTGTCCCCCTCCCCTTAGTCAGTTATGGCGGCACATCAATGATTACCTTGATGAGTGGCTTTGGTATTATTATGGCGATTCAAACTCACCGGAAATTTAATCGATAAATGATGAAGCTATCTATCAGTCGTGTTGCGATAGCAACTATTATTTTGTCGCTCAGTGCCTGTACTATTATGCCTAGCGAGTCTCGATACGATATTGCCCAAGACCATGCGCCGGAAAGATTACCCACCAGCGATGAAATATCCGACCTCACGCCAGAATATTTACCACTTTCACGCTGGGCCAATAGTGATTATGAAGTGCGTGGAAAACATTACCAAGTATTAAAAGATGCCAGTGGGTATAGAGCACAAGGTCTTGCCTCATGGTATGGCAAGAAGTTTCACGGTCATGACACTTCTAACGGCGAAATATTTAACATGTATGGCTTATCGGCTGCTCATAAGACCTTGCCGATTCCAAGCTTTGTTCGAGTAACAAATTTAGAAAACAATCTGAGCACAATCGTTCGCGTTAATGATCGCGGACCTTTCCATCCAGATCGTATTATCGATTTATCTTACGGCGCCGCCTACAAATTAGGTGTTTTAAAACACGGTACGGCCAAAGTTGCTATTGAAATGATTACACCGTCAAAACCGACATCATTTGAACAAGCCCCCTGTTTTATCCAACTTGCTGCTACTTCAAATAAGCAACGCGCTTTAGAAATATTGGCGAGTGAATCAAAGAAATATAATGTTAAATATCGTGTTGAATCTGTTGGTAAAATTAATCGATTATTATTGGGGCCAATATCGAACTTAACACGATGTGAATCGGTCTTAAAAAAAGTGCAATTTAATTTCCCAAAAGCATTTATCAAGATGTCTTAATTAGTTAGTATTGCAGCTTCAACTATCGCATTGCGCGCCATTTTTTATTTTTACGGTTACGTTTTTATATGATTAAATTTTCTCGCTACATAAAACAGGCTTCTACTGTGGCTCTTATGCTGATTTCAGCAAACACATTGGCGGCTACCAAAATAATTCCAAACCAACCAACCGTTGCTGCTAAAGGTTATATTTTAGTCGATCAAGTCACCGGAAAAATCTTAGCCGCAGAAAATGAACATGAATTATTGGCGCCAGCAAGTTTAACCAAGCTGATGACGAGCTTCATCATTGGTCGTGAACTTAAAAATGGAAACCTAAAAAACAGCGATCTTGTCACTGTTAGCGAAAATGCATGGGCGAAAAACTTTCCTGACTCTTCAAAAATGTTCATTGAAGTTGGTAAAGAAATTTCAATTAGTGACCTTAATCGCGGTATCGTTATTCAATCAGGCAACGATGCTTGTGTTGCGATGGCTGAACATATCGCTGGCACAG
>MPDF01000104.1 GCA_001874365.1 Gammaproteobacteria bacterium MedPE
TATAAGATATTTATTAAGAATGACTTAACGACACATCTTATGCCTAGTATTTGGCACGCTTCTCGACTTGCTGAAATCGAGCATCTTCATGTAGCTTGGGTATAGCAATTAGCCTATTCAGTTAAGCCAATTTTCTTCGATTCTTTGGCTTTACCTTGCATAATCGAAATCTCAACACGTCTATTTCGGCGTTGAGAAAGTACGTCAGTGCCCTCTGTTAATGGTTTCATATCAGCTAAACCAACAACCTGTAAACGCGAAGGATTAAAGTTTCGTACTTTTACTAATTCATGCGCAACAGCAACAGCGCGCAGACTCGACAGCTCCCAATTCGACTTATAAAGTTCAGTATGCAATTGATCGCTATCAGTATGACCCGACACAGTAATTTCACCGGGAATGTCTGCTAATAATTCACCAACTTTCGTAATAACAGGTACAAAGCGCGGCTGTAAATTCGCAGAACCAGACGGGAATGAGCCTTTCTCACGAATTCGAATAATAATTTGCTGGCCAAGAGATTCTATTTCAATAGCGCCATCTTCAATTTGCTCTTCAAGCTTTTCAGCCATTTTCTTAAGCTCTTGATTTGTTTCTTCTTGTGCGGCAGATTTTTCTGCATCAGATGGGCTATCAGCTGCAGCGGCAGCGCCTCGCTGATCACCACGTTGTTCCTCTTTACCTCCGGAATTTGCATCTTCACCAGCTTGAAAATCTATCTCTCGCTGGGTCACTTCAGCGGTTTGTTGATTAATAATTTCGATAGGCGTTGGATCAGGGCGACCCGGTCGGAATTCTTGCGCAATAACACTGGTTCCCTTTGGAATATCTTTTACTTCAATTTTATTTTGAACACCAAACGCATACTTCATTGAGCCTGCAATTTGTTTAAATTTCAGCACATCCATTTCTGACATTGCTAACAATAATACAAAGAAACACATTAACAGTGACATCAAATCAGCGAACGTCCCCATCCACGCTGGGAGGCCTTCAGGTGGACAGTCGGGACATTTAGGGCAATCGTCGCTCATAATTACTCCTCAGGCGCCGGACGTTTACCTTCAGCAATATAGTTTTGCAACATTCCTTCGATAACACGTGGATTTTGCCCATCCTGTATAGCTAAAATAGCATCAAGGGTAAGGGTTTGATTAAGCGCTTCTTCACCACCGCGCAAACTTAGTTTTTCACTCACAGGTATCGCAATCAAATTAGCGAGCATCGCACCATACATCGTCGTTAACAACGCAACCGCCATTGCTGGACCGATAGCTTTAGGATCATCCATATTTTGCAGCATTGCGACCAAACCAATCAGCGTACCAATCATGCCCATTGCTGGACCAACATCGCCTAATGATTTGAAAAAACCAGCCCCCGCTTTGTGACGCTCAAGCGTTAAATCAATATCTTTGCCTAATGCCGCTTTAACAACGTCAGCTTCATGCCCATCAACCAGCATATCAATACCCTTTTGCATAAAGGGACTCGGAATTTCAGCTTCTTCTAATGCTAAGAACCCTCCTTTACGGGCAGCATCAGCTAGCTCAACAGCCTTCGCAATTAAATCTTGAGGATCATCTAATTTAATCATGAAAGCTTTGCCAAAAACTTTGCCTGCACCGACAAATTGGCCCATCGAATACATCATCATAACAACAAAAGGAGAACCACAAAATACGATTAGAACAGACGGCACATCGATAAACATGCCTAAATCACCACCTTGCATCATGGCCATGACAATCATACCAAATGCACCAATCATGCCTATTAATGTAGCTAAATCCACTGAACCTCTCCTGTGACAAATCTTATTGCAATATCTATCTATTGCGAGATAAATTGCTAAAACATAACAAATTAGAATCTACATCCATCATATCGGAACATAGCATGATTTGTTTAGTGTTTTTATCAAAAATTATCGAATTAACTGCCAGTTGGCGTAAATAATTGAAAACATCGATGAAGTGGGCTAAGGTTGCGCGAAATACTCCTTTAGGACGTTGAAATGGCCAGCAAGAAAATAGAAAATATGAGCTTTGAAGCGAGCGTTGAAGAACTTGAGACAATAGTCCAACAACTTGAGCAAGGCGACTTACCGCTAGATAAAGCACTCACACAGTTTGAACGAGGCATTGGGCTTGCACGCAATGGTCAGCAGAAGCTACAAGGTGCTCAGCAAAAAGTAGATATTTTAATGGCTAACAATGGCGAGTCAGCACTGACGCCTTTTGACAATACTCAGGAAAGCTAGTGCCTGTCGTTCAAATTCAACAAAACCAACAGCGAGTTAATGATTTTTTAGCTGCTACGCTATCTCAACTTGAAATCAATGAACCACAACTTCATCAAGCAATGATTCATGGATTACTTCTTGGCGGAAAACGCATTAGACCCTTCCTTGTCTATGCGGTGGGAGAAATGTTGGGGGTTGAGAAAGCTCAATTAGATAATGCCGCTGGCGCTATTGAATCTATCCATGCCTATTCACTAATTCATGATGACCTACCAGCGATGGACGATGACGCTTTGCGTCGCGGTCAGCCAACTTGTCATATTGCTTTTAATGAAGCGACGGCTATTTTGGCGGGCGACTCGTTACAAACACACGCTTTTGAACTCATTGGCCAGGCACCTCAAAATGCTGAACAACGCCTTGAAATGATGCAATGCCTTGCTAAAGCGAGTGGATATCAAGGAATGTGTGGCGGCCAAGCGTTAGATTTAGCCGCTACAGATAAACAAGTATCACTAGCTCAGTTAGAGAAAATCCACCGCTTAAAAACAGGTGCATTAATCTGTGCAGCTGTCGAATTAGGAGCGATTGCCGCTAACGCAAGTCATACTCATCGAGAGCTACTTAACACTTTCGCACAGAACATTGGCTTAGCCTTTCAAGTTCATGATGACATTTTGGATGTAATTGGCGATACTGAGACCTTAGGCAAGCCTCAAGGCTCTGATGAAGCCGCAAATAAGAGCACATATCCTGCTTTATTAGGGCTTGAATCAGCACAAGACAAAGCCAAGCAGCTGATTGAGCAAGCAATCTCTTCGTTACAAGCCTTGCCATTTGATAGCACATTATTACAAGCGTTCGCCCGATATATTATCGCGCGTAACCAATAAAAAAGAATTATAAATAAATTTATGAGCGTAGATATTTCACAATTTCCATTGTTAGCGTTAGCCAATACGCCGCAGGAACTTCGTCAACTGCCACAAACTAATTTAACGCAGCTTAGCGATGAATTACGTAACTACCTATTGAAAACCGTCAGTAAATCCAGTGGTCATTTGGCATCTGGTTTAGGTACGGTAGAGCTTACAGTCGCGTTACATTACGTATTCAACACGCCTAAAGATCGCATTGTTTGGGACGTTGGTCATCAAGCCTACCCTCATAAAATTTTAACCGATCGTCGTGATCGCATGCATACTATTCGTCAAAAAGACGGTTTACATCCATTTCCAAATCGCAAAGAAAGTGAATTTGACACCTTTACAGTGGGCCACTCAGGCACGTCAATTAGTGCTGCATTAGGTATGGCTATTGCCGCCGAGAAAGAAGGGCTAGATAGAAAAGTCGTTGCCGTGATTGGAGATGGCGCAATAACTGGCGGCATGGCTTTTGAAGCAATGAATCACGGTGGCTCTATTGATAAAGATATGCTCATTATTCTTAACGACAATGAAATGTCGATTTCAGAAAATGTAGGGGCGTTAAACAATCATTTGGCTAAGTTATTAACAGGTCAAATGTATACCTCTATTCGCGAAGGCGGCAAAAAGCTGTTATCTGGCGTGCCCAGTATTAAAGAGCTCGCCCGCCGCTCAGAAGAGCACCTAAAAGGTATGGTCGTTCCAGGCACTTTATTTGAAGAGTTTGGTTTCAATTACATTGGTCCGCTAGATGGTCATGATGTCAATGGCTTAGTCGAAACACTTAAGAACATGCGCAACCTAAAAGGACCGCAAATTCTTCATGTGATGACTAAAAAAGGCAAAGGCTACGAGCCAGCAGAGCAAGATCCTATCGGTTACCATGGTGTACCAAAGTTTGATCCAAAAACAACATCATTACCCGCTAGTTCTGGCGCAATGACGTTCTCTAAGGTGTTTGGAAACTGGCTCTGTGATATGGCAGCGCAAGACGATAAACTTATGGGTATTACGCCAGCAATGCGCGAAGGTTCTGGCATGGTTGAGTTTTCTCAGAAATTTCCACAGCAATACTTTGACGCTGCTATTGCAGAACAACATGCTGTCACCCTTGGTGCCGGTATGGCGTGCGAAAACCTTAAACCTGTTGTCGCAATTTACTCTACGTTTTTCCAACGTGGATACGACCAATTAATTCATGATGTAGCCATCCCTAATTTAGATGTACTCTTTGCCATAGATCGCGGTGGACTTGTGGGTGCTGACGGTGAAACTCATCAAGGTGCATTTGATTTAAGTTACCTAAATTGCGTGCCTAACATGTTAATCATGGCACCAAGCGATGAAAATGAATGTCGCCAGATGCTATATACCGGGTACATTCATCAAGGCCCAGCCGCGGTGCGCTATCCAAGGGGCGGTGCAACAAATGCACAAATTAACGATGAAATGACCGCTATTGAAATTGGTAAGGCACTTGTCAAACGCCAGTCAACTAAAGAAAAAAATGGCAAGAAAGTTGCTATCTTGAGCTACGGCACCTTATTAAATCATGCGCTAGTCGCTGGTGACACAATGGATGCAACCGTTGTTGATATGCGATTTGTTAAACCATTTGATGAAAGCTTAGTTCAAGAATTAGCGCAAAGTCATGATGTACTCGTCACTGTTGAAGAAAATGCCATCATTGGTGGTGCAGGCAGTGTAGTAACACAATTTGTGATGAATAAAAGACTGGCGATTCCAGTCCTTAATATTGGTCTACCTGATAAATTCATTTGCCAAGGAACTCAAGCAGAGCAACAAGCTATGCTTGAACTTGATAGTGATGGCTTAGTCAAACAGATTAATCAATATATTGATTAATCTGTTTGACTTACAACTAGCTCTCTAGCCAAGTCCGAGAATGACTTTCACCTTGCTTGGCTAGTGACTCTTTTAAAAAATCAATAAACAATCGTGTTCGTTTTGGTAAGTATTCTCGATTGGGATAAACCACAGATACTCCCATATCAGCGAAATCGTCTACTTTAGCAACAATTTCAACGTCACCTGACATAACCCAACGTTTAGCACTGAAATGTGGCATCAAACATAATCCTACACCATCTGCACATAGATTCATCATTGCACCGCCGTCATTTAATACCGTTACATTCGATACATGAGGTGCTAGATCAAATCGTTGCCCCTGAAACTGAAAGGACAGCGGCATCATCTTTCCTGTTTGTTTAAATCGGAACATAAGCCATGGTAATGAATTCAGCGCATCCAACGTCATTGACTCCCGGGCAGTTTTTGCTAACTTTGGTGCTCCACATATTACGAAAGGCATAGGGGATAACTTTTGTGCAATCATATTACTGTCAGACAAATTACCACTTCTAATGGTGAGATCAATTGAATGACTGATCATGTCTATGTATTCATCAGAAAATATCAACTCAAGACTAATTTTGGGGTAACGGCGCTTGAACTCGCTGATTAGTGGTACAACATATTCATTACCATAAGAAACTGGCAGGTTAATCGTTAGATGCCCACAGTCGTCATCATTATCGGCCTTTAATCCTGCTTCACAGTCTTCAAGTTGTCGATAAATTCCTTGAACGGTCTGAGCATATTCTTGACCAACGTCAGTGAGAACAACTTTTCTAGTCGAACGAACAAACAATTGTAATCCAATATCCTGCTCCAAGCGTTTTATTGCTTTACTGACCGTTGAAGGATCAGTTGCGTGCCGCTTGGCAGCGCTAGCAAAGCTACCAGTTTCTATAACAGATATAAATAAATGTAAGCTTTTAAATTTGTTCATATGACACTACATTAATGAATTTAATTCATCAATGTAGTGAATTAACAACACTTTAGTCAACAGATAAATAACTTAAAATAGCGTTAGTTTCTTAGTTTAAAACTAGATCACAACTTTATTTAATAGGATTCAATATGTTTATAAAAATGTTTTTACGATTCTTCATCGTATTATCGATTACAATCGGTTCAATAAATGGCGCGCTAGGGAGTAATATTCCGAACAAACTATTAAATATACCAATAACCTTAACAACTGGTGAGGTAGTTACATTAAATGATTTTAAAGAAAAGCAGCCCGTCTATTTGAAATTTTGGGCAACATGGTGTCAACCTTGTATGCAACAGATGCCGCACTTCCAGAAAATCCATGAGAAATATGGCAAAGAAATACAAGTAATAGCGATTAACTTAGCCGTCAATGATCAATTAAAAGATGTCTTAAAGGTATCCAAAAAATTTAATTTGACGATGCCAATGTCATTAGATAAATCGGGGGATTTAGCACAAAATTTCCACCTTCTTGGAACACCATATCACTTACTGTTCGATCGCCAAATTAATTTGGTCCATGTGACTAATGATTCGGATAAAGCCCTGACGAATAAAATTGAGCTATTAACTAAAAATCAGCCTCTAAAACACCTAAATGAGCAGTCACTCTACAGCAGTGAGATAAAGCCGATTGATTTTAACACCTCTACTCAAGCAATATTATTTACAGCAACATGGTGTGACTGGTACTTTGCTCAAACAAGAGCAGAAATGGCAACACAATGTATTAATGCGCAAAATCTGCTGAACCTGTTAGCTAAGCAACGACCTAATTTAAAAATTTCGGGACAACTGTCTCGATTATGGACAGATGACAAGGCCATGAAAAAGTATGGCCAAAGGTTTAATATTAAACACCCGCTATTTATCGACAAAAGTAATCAATATTTTCATCAATTGGCGATAAAAAACTTACCAACATTAGTGCTTATTAAAAATGGTAAGATCATAAAAAAAATAACTGATTTTGAGAATGCTAATACTATCCTTAATGAGATTTCAACATTAAGATAATCACGCTCTAGGGTGATGCACATTATGCAATTCTTGTAATCTAGCTTTGGCGACATGAGTATAAATTTGTGTCGTCGACAAATCACTATGCCCTAACAATAACTGCACCACTCGTAAGTCGGCGCCATGGTTTACTAAGTGAGTCGCAAATGCGTGCCGTAACGTATGCGGCGATAACGCTACCGAAATATTTGCCCTGACCGCATAAGCTTTAATGCGATGCCAAAAGGTTTGCCTTGTCATCTGAGTACCACGTTTACTAGGAAACAAGACATCAGAGTTTGCCTTCAGTAAGTCATTTCGAGAAAACTGAATATAATTTGTTAATGCCTCAATTGCGACTTCTCCCATGGGGACTAACCGTTCTTTGTTTCCCTTACCAATCACTCTAATAACTCCCTGTTGGAGACTTATTTGTGGCATTTGCAGACTCACTAATTCTGTCACGCGCATACCAGTCGCATAAAGTAATTCGAGCATCGCATAGTCACGGTTTTCTATCGCATCTTCGGTGTCAGGTGCGTCTAACAAGGCTTCGACTTGTTGTTGAGATAATGTCTTGGGAAGCTTTTTATCTGCCTTTGGCATGACAACTTTGGATGTCGGATTAACAGCAATCAAATAGTTGGTTTGTAAATAATTATAAAAGCGCCGTAATGCACTAATCATTCTGGTTACTGTCGTTTTTGCGCGTTTTAATGCGACTAAATGATGCTGAAATTTTACGATATCTTCAAAAGTTGCTCTATCGACCTCAGTACCATTGTCTAATAGGAACTGACGAAATAATTTGAGATCGCTACGGTAGCTCGACAACGTATTGTCACTTAACCCCTGCTCAAGCCATAACATATCAATGAATTGAGCTACCAATGGATGATCTTGTTGTAGAGTTTTTTGTGTTTTGGTTAAATTGCTCTGCACAATCTCTCCCAGATTTTGTTAAACTAGCGCCAAATTTGATGATCCCAATAATTATATCGGTGTCATCTTTCTAAGATTAGTGAGTTAATACCATGAAAATAGGCCTCTTTTACGGCTCAACTACTTGTTTTACCGAAATGACCGCTGAAAAAATGCAAGTATTTCTTGGAGAAGAGCTCGTTGACGTTCATAACATCAAGGAAACCGGACTTACAACGCTTAAGGATTATGACATCTTAATCTTAGGAATTTCAACGTGGGATTACGGCGAGTTACAAGAAGATTGGGAAACCCTTTGGGACGAACTCGATAACTATGATCTCAATGGAAAAATAATCGCACTGTTTGGACAAGGAGATCAACTTGGTTACACCGATTGGTTTGTCGATGCGATGGGAATATTGCACGATAAAATAATCCCATTGGGACCACAAATCGTTGGCTATTGGCCAAATCAAGGGTATGACTTTGCAGAATCAAAAGCATTAACAGAAGATAAGAGTCACTTCGTTGGGTTAGCGTTAGATGACGAAGATCAATTTGACTTAAGTGAAGAACGCATTGCGACTTGGCTAACCCAAGTCATGGAAGAAATTGCCGAACTGAGTTAATGACAAGTGAACCTCATTAAAAATGAGGTTTAGTCCCCACTCTCAATATAAACCGCGGCACAGTGCCTTGTTTAACGATATAATAGCCGCAATTAAATTTAGGAATAATGTTCATCATGAGTTTTGCCGAATTAGATCTTGATCCATCGTTGGAACAGGCCTTAGCAAAAATGGGCTACGATACCCCGACGACAATTCAACGTGAAGCCGTACCAGCAGCTATGGATCAGCGTGATATTTTAGGATGTGCACCAACAGGTACAGGCAAGACCGCCGCCTTTTTGTTACCGGCAATTCAGCATTTGATTGATTTTCCAAGAACCAAACCGGGTGCACCGCGAATTCTTGTTGTAACTCCGACACGTGAATTAGCAAATCAAGTTCATGAATACGCTGAGCAGTTAACAGAGTTCACTGCCCTTCATCCTATCTGCATTACAGGCGGAATCGACTATGAAGTGCATGAAGAGATGCTTGAAAAGAATGCGGATATTCTAGTTGCAACGCCTGGCCGTTTAATAGAATTCATTGATACTGAGCAACTTGATATGCGTAGTATCGAGTTCTTAATCATGGATGAAGCAGATCGCATGCTTGATATGGGCTTTATTCATGACATGGAACGAGTCGCTGATGAGGCACGCTGGCGCTTACAAACCATGTTGTTTTCGGCAACGTTAGAAGGTAAAGGCTTAGATCGTTTCAGTGCAACGGTCTTGAAAGATCCTATTCGCGTTGATGCAAACCCGTCTCGTAAAGAGTCTGCAAAAATTATTCAATGGGTTCATTTAGCGGATGATCTTGAACACAAACAACAATTACTGGCTCATTTGCTCACTCAACCAGAATTAGAACGAACGATTGTTTTTGTAAAAACGCGTGAGCGTTTAGCAGAATTAGTATCAAAGCTGCAAAGCCTAGGTATTCACGTGTCTTACCTACAAGGTAAAATGGCTCAGGATAAACGTAACTTGTCGCTTGAGCGTTTTAAAGATGGTGAAATTAACGTGTTGGTGGCGACTGATGTTGCTGCTCGCGGATTAGATATCGATGATATTACTCACGTAATCAATTACGATCTTCCATATACGAGTGATGTATATTTACACCGAATCGGTCGTACCGGTCGCGCAGGCAAAAAAGGAATTGCGATTTCAATTACCGAAGGTCATGAAATGAAGATCTTAGGAAAAATTGAACGCTATACTGACCAGCGTTTGCGCCGCCGAAAAATCGACGGCCTAGAGCCACAGCATAAAGAAGCTCGTGTTGTTTCTAAGAAAAAGAAAGTAAAACTCACGTTGGCTCAAAAGAAAGCCAAAGCGAAAAAACAGCTGAAGAAGCAAAAGAAAAAATCGAATAAATAATCGAATATCCAATTGAGAAGCCGCGTTTATCGCGGCTTCTTTTTTCCCAGACACATGAACTTTCACGCACTTACCAATCAATAACGACTTTGAAGCACCGTAAGTAAACAGTTCTCTACATAAATTCATACATATTTTTACATTATTAACATAGTGATAATGACGACTATCTGTTACTTTAGCGACAATATAAATTTCTATTGTTATTCGGAACAGGTATGTCGACGTCATCTAGAAAAGTTCTACGCATTTTACTCCCCGTTATACTCATTATTGTGTGTATTTTAATTGCTCTCGCCATTGTTGGCAGTGCGCCACAACCAGAGAAAAAAGAGGAGATAGTTAAAGCACCACTTATTTCAACATATGAAGTAAGTTTATCTGATCAGCCCTTACTTATGAACTCATATGGCGTCGTACGTCCAAAGCATCAAACTTCGATTGTTGCCCAAGTTAGTGGTGAGATAATCGAATTATCACCAGCATTTGCGAGCGGTGGCAAAGTTGAAAAAGGCACTGTGCTAGCCAAAATAGATCCAAGTGATTACAACGCAGCACTGATTGAAGCTCAAGCAAATTTACAACGAGCGAAAGCAGCCCTCCAAGAAGAAGAAGCTCGCGGTATCGTTGCCAAAGAAGAATGGCGTGGAGCCACTTCGAAATTACCACCAGCGCTTGGTTTACGTAAACCACAGTTGGCCCGTGAACAAGCCAACTTACGTTCAGCGCAAGCTTCATTAGCACGTGCCGAACGCAATCTTGCACGCACTAACATAGTGGCACCGTATAACGCATTGATTAACAGCCGTAACATCGACTTAGGGCAATTTGCTAGCACAGGCTCAACATTAGGTGTTTTATCATCGATTGATACTGCGGAAGTGCGTTTACCTATTTCTAGTACGGATTATAACTACTTAACCGATACGCAAAGTGGCATGGTTTCACTCACCCGCGATGAAGGTAATAATGGCATTAGTTGGCAAGGGAAAATCATTCGCGACGAAGGTGTCATTGATGAAAACTCGCGCATGATATATATCGTTGCAGAAGTCAGAAAACCTTATCAACAGTCACCAAGCTTAAAATTTGGTACCTTTGTTAA
>MPDF01000105.1 GCA_001874365.1 Gammaproteobacteria bacterium MedPE
ATGCCGCAACCAGCTTACTTAACTTCTTAAATCCACAAACGACTAATCAACCAATAGAAAGAACAGTAACACGCCATGATCCTCATTTTGAAGATTATGCCCTTGCGCACTACTTGTGGAACAAAAGACAGCCTCAAGCACTACGACAAGCTCAAACCATTTACAGCGAAATATTACGCCAGTCACCGCATCATTTAGGTTCACTTATTGGCCAGTGTCACACACAAATTTATCGCTCTATCTACAGTGATTTATCACCGCAATCTGCTCATAAACTCTGTTTGCCCTTTGTTGATGTCGCGGGTCGAATCGCGCCGAATAACGCTGAAGTATTGGCAACTCAGGCATTATTAAAACTCTATGATGAAAACCGAGACGACCAAGTCGTGGAGTCTCTGTTTAAGCGAGCCATTGAAGTCGCGCCTAATTACGTCATGGCGCATCATTGGTATGGCAATTTCTTGCGAGAAACTGGCCAGTATCACCGAGGATTACAACAACATCGACTCGCTTATTCGCTAGATCCTCTTTCACCTATTGTCATTCGTGGTTTAGCCTACGCACACCTTAATTTAAGACAGCTCGAACATGCACGGCGATATTACGATCGTGCACTCACGATAGAACCATCGTATGCTCACCGCGCTGCTGAAGAGTTGGATTTCTTTTTGCTTAACACGCAACGTGCGCGAGCATTTATTCATTGGCTAGAAAAGCCGAGTAACATCGCCGATAAACCGACTTACCAGTTAACGCAAGCCCTTGTTTGGCTAGGATTAGGAAATATAGATACGGCTAAAAATTTGATAGCTCAAGCAGAAAAACACCCTGTTAACCAAGCATTCTTGCTTTATTGCCAAGGCGCGTTAGCAAGCGCCCAAGGAGACTTCAATCTCGCACAGCAAAAGATGACAGAACGTCTGAATTTAACCCCCAATATAACGCGCTATGCAATGCCTCACATCACTGCATTGTTTTACAACAACAAACCAGCACAAGCATTAAAAGCACAGCAGCACTATTTCCCAACTATTTCTCTATCAGGAACGATTACAGATGAAAATAGTGGGCAATTTATATTACTCGCCAAAATCTACGAACAGCTGAATGATGCGCTAGCACATCAAAAAATTGTTAACAAACTTAAGCAGTTCCATAAAGAAGGCGGAAAATTTAGCGCACAGAACGACATCTATTGGCAATTTATCACCAAGCAATATCCACAAGCAGTGTCAGCCATCAATAAACTATTAGACGAAGGCTGGTTACCTGACTTCAACGATAACGTATTCGTTCACCACCAATTTGCTGCGATCTATCGACAAAGTGGCGGCAATGAACAAGTATGGCGTCAAAAATTAGCAAGTAACCGTCAAATTAAATGATAGGTGAGTGTTAAACCCAAAGTACCGACGCTAGCGCTAGTAGTGCAGGAACACCTTGGACTATTAAAATAGAGCGCTTTGCTGACATGCCGCCATAAATTGCAGCAACAAGCACACAAGATAAAAAGAAGATTTGTACTTGCTCACCTATCATCGCATTGGGGTGAAATAGTCCCCACAATAAACCGGCTGCCAAAAATCCATTATAAAGCCCTAAGTTAGCGGCCAGTGTTTTCGACGTTTCAGCGACTTCTTTTGTCATACCAAACACTTTTAAAGCACGTGGTTTTGTCCACATAAACATTTCTAACACCAGAATATAAAGGTGCTCAATGGCAACCAATGCCACAAGTACTAACGGTAATATGTCCATAAATTTCTCATTATAATTTTATTTATTAATAGGTTATCAACTAGAGAGTGCAACATGGAAGCGTTAAAGTACAGCGCTTTGTCATGGACAATAAATTAATTTTGGCATGATCTGATAGTTAAGGAATGTCGATAGCAATGAACAAGCCGTCAGATCCAGTACTTTTCAAACGGTTACAAACGCCTATCAACAAGTCATTGAATCCGGTGAAATGAACGTTTAACTCAACTTTAGCTGAACTAACTATTATAATATTCGTCCTATCGGTTGTGCGTCTATTACGCGCCGAGTCATGGACACCATCATTAATTAGAACAACATTAGGAAACTTTCTCTTGGATTCTGTAACACAAGCAGTACTAGGTGCAACCGTTGCGGGCGCAATTGCCGGTAAACGTTGTAATGGTAAAATTCTTCTAGCCGGTGCAGCGCTCGGTACCCTGCCTGATTTAGATGTGTTAATTAACTATGGCAATGACATTAATAACGTCATCAAACACCGTGGTTTTTCACATTCATTATTTGTCCTAAGTGTATTTTCACTTGTACTTGCTGCGGCGATCCATCGATTGAAACCCATTGCTAATTTTTCATTTATTCGACTATTTGCATTAATCAGTGCTGCGCTAATTACTCATCCGTTATTAGATTACTTCACGACCTATGGAACGCAGCTCTTATGGCCAATGCAAGGGTACTTTAGTGCATCCAGTATTTTTATCATTGATCCCGCTTATACGCTGCCGCTAATTATTGCGTTGCTGTATATTCGTTCTGATAAATCGCGTGCCCGTAAACCAACAGTCATTGCCCTCACCATTTCAAGTCTGTATTTAGGTTGGGGAGTTATTGCAAAGCAAATCATTCATGAAAGAGCAATCATTAGTCTAACCAATGCAGGAATAAGCACGGATAAAATATTTATCACTCCCACAGCACTCAACACGCTGCTGTGGCGGATCGTTGTCATTGATGGCACCACTTATTGGGAAGGTGATAGTTCATTTTTGGATAATGATTCGGCGATTACATTTACACAATACCATCGAAATCAATGGCCCCTACCACAGCAATCAAAGCTACTAGATGCTTACCTAGTTTTCACTGGTGACATAGTTCGTTATCGCGAAGAAAACAATCGATTAATAGTATCTGATTTAAGAATGGGGCTACCAAATCAATCAGCCTTTGAATTTGAATTTGCACGTCGAGATACCAATAATGATTGGCAACCAATTCTACCTACACGCTATGAATCGGGTCCACTAGACATCAACTTTAACGCCTTTTTAAATCGCATTGCGGGCAACAAGCCTAAACCTGTTGACTAGATTGAAAGCTCAAAGAATCATCCCCAGAGCACTAAAAGTACTCTGGGGTGACATAGTTCATCATTTCTTTTATAAGCGCTCTTCTCATTTCATAATTACTTAAGAATACAAGTGAGGTAAACTTTACTTAACTTCACCACTCATTGACGAAAAAAGTTATGATATCAATGCCTTCATTTACATTAATTAAACGACTTTTTTTAGCAAGCTTCCTGTGTTTTTCATTAAGTCATTGCGTGAATACGCCGCACTCTAATCCTCAGCATACAAAAATACCAGCCACTCACATATCCTTGGTTAAGGTAGAAGACAGCGACTTTCATCAGATAAATGCTACATTTCAGGTAAAAAGCGACAGAGCGACTGCCTTTAAAGTCATTTCAAACCTATCCACAACAAAAGACTGGTTACCCGAAGTCGTGAGTATTCAAACGCTTGAAATTTATGATTTTAATAATTTCTTATTACGCACTGTTTTAGATAGCCCTTGGCCGTTTAAACAACGAGAAACTATTACTTGTGTTAGTACGACATTTGAGCAACATACAACAGCTATTGATATCAAGAGCTGCCCTAAACGCTATCCGGTCAATGAAAACTATGTACGTGTTGAACATTTAAAATCAAGCTGGCGCATCAAACAGTTAGACAATAACAACGTCGAAATAGACTATCAAACATGGCTCGATCCAACAGGTTATGTTCCTGCATACTTTTTTAATCAGCAACTATTAACACGAACAACGCGTTCACTGAAAAAACTACAAACATTAATTAACGATGCGCCCCGAGAATAACAACGACAAAACAAGTTCAATACAGCCTAGGACAAATCAACTAGTAATAAGGGACCAAGTTCCCGTAAAAGCCCTCCCTAAATACCTATAGTTGAGTTATATTACGGAGTACATCCTTGTATTTCTAATGGATTGATTATGAATAGCGCTCATTCACATCACTTTATAAAATCTGCTTTAGCTCTACTGCTTCCTTTAATGCTATTGATGAGCCTCGCTTTTGCATCACTTACGATGCGAGATGGCCAATTAGATCTGTCAGCGTTATCAAATTATCCATTAGTTGGGGCACATGGTATTGCGGTGTTTGGGGTATTTATTGTCTATTACATCATCATTAAAAAAACCAGATCCTTTATCAATCAACTAGAACAGAACAACGACGAAACACGGGTAGTACTTGAAGAAAAAGATCAGCAGTTAAAATTAGAAGTTTATCAACATCAGCAAACTAACGTTGAGCTACATAAATTACGTACCCAAGATCCACTGACTGAACTTTATAACCAACACCACTTTGAACACTTACTCACCAATGAAATTGCTCGCTTTCGCCGTTATGAGAGTGAGTTTTCTTTATTGCTCATTGCAATAGATAACTTTGATAAAGTTAATCGCCAATACGGTAGTGAGTTTGCTGACTTTTTAATTAAAAAATTTGCAGATTTAATTGGCAAACAACTTCGTGAAAGTGACGTCCTCACGCGATACGACAGAAATCATTTTGCCATCATTGCACCCAGCACCAATTTAAAAGACGCTGTGCTCTTTGCAAATCGATTATGTAATCACATTGAAGTTAAAAAGTTAGATTATAAAAGTGTTGAGCTAGATGTAACGCTGAGTATTGGGGTTGTATCACCTGACGCTCTTAAAGAAGTGACCACCGACAACTTGACATCAGTGGCAGAAAAAGCCCTGCGCGCCGCATTAGAACAAGGTGGAAATCAAACAGTAGAAGTTAACTTCAAAGCAAGTTAACTTCCTTAAATGCTAAATAAACAGGTCAATTATTACTTGTTTACCTGTTTGTTATCACTGACTACCATCATTTCACATTTCACGCAGTCAAAAACAAGTTTAAGTGTGTCATTTCCGATTTCAATTTGTAATGGCTCAGCTTTAATGTTCGGCACTTCTTTTGGACATAAATTAAAGTTATAACGCAGACAATGACGAGTTACCATTAATGGCGCATCTTCAGTCACGGTATTTAACTCATACGCATCTTCAATATGAATAACCCCGTGTTCCGTATAGAAATCACGGGCTCGTTGGTTGGCTACATTGTCTAAAAAGCTCAAGCTATTGGTTGGATACACCGCATCGTCATTGCGTTTCCACGCCTGAGGACGAACATAATTTGCAACTCGCGCAGTCATCAATGCCTCGATAGCATCACGTCGTAATCCATTGAGCACGCCAGCTGGCATAAAGTAATTTTCAACACCATTAGTTACTAAGTTTTTTAATTTAAAATCAGTGCTGCCAAGCTTACCAAGTTGCTTTTTAAGCGTTGCAAGGGAACGCTCGCTATCTTTTGCCGCCTGATGTTCAAACTCAGTATCAACCGTAATGGCTGAGCCGAGGTTATCATCAACGGTCAGAGCAAAACCGCCATCGATGATTGCTAATGACATATCAACATCAATGACTCGCTTACCAGATGGCTTAGCCAGTAAGGCTTCAAATGAATGGTCATGATTTCGATAAAGCTTCATACCAACTTTTAACGACGAAGGCATATTAACAACAAAGAGTTTATTACCATCAGCGCGATTAACACGCAGACCTTCAGTTTTATCATCACTCATCACTGCTTTTTTATGATCTTCAACAAAATAACCTAATCCATCGGCATTATTGAAAGTCACGTCAGAGTCAACGATAAAGAAATCTTTACCGATGCTTGCGACAGTCCCTACTTCTTCACCCATGTATTTTGGTGTTTGAAAATCACTTAACCCATCGGTTCTATCATTAACAAAATAATCGGTTTTACCACGGTTAAAGCTCTTATCAGGATTTGGCGTGAAAGTATGTTCAGTGCGGCCATGAGACATGTTTGATAACTCAGGACGGCGCGCCATAATCTTATCGAGTTCTTGACGGTAATGAGCCGTAATGTTTTTCACATAACTTAAATCTTTTAAGCGCCCTTCAATCTTAAATGAGCGTACACCCGCATCAATCAAGGCCTCTAAGTTGTCGGTTTGGTTATTATCCTTTGGCGATAACAAATGTTCATTTTCGACAATGGTTTCACCCTGACGCGTCGACATATTGCACGGCAGACGACACATTTGAGAACATTCACCACGGTTTGCACTACGCCCTGTATAAGAATGCGAGATATTACATAAACCGCTGTAACTTACACACAATGCACCGTGAATGAAAAACTCCAGCTGCATTTTCGTACTTTTTGCCACGGCGCGAATTTGCGGCAATGTCAGTTCACGCGCAAGCACAACCTGACTAAAACCAACCTGCTCCAAGAACGCTGCTTTCTCTGGCGTTCTATTATCCATTTGCGTACTAGCGTGAAGTGCAATCGGCGGGATATCGAGTTTTAAAATCCCCATATCTTGGATAATTAATGCGTCAGCACCTGCTTCATATAATTCCCATATAAGCTTTTGGGCAATATCGAGTTCTTCATCGCTCATCGTCGTATTGATAGCAACAAAAACCTGCGCGTTATAGGCATGAGCAAAGTCACATAGGCGCTTAATGTCATCAACGGTATTACCCGCACTATAACGTGCACCAAAGGCTGGTCCGCCAATATAAACCGCATCAGCACCGTGTAATATAGCTTCCATTCCTGACTCTGCATTTTTAGCGGGTGCTAATAATTCGAGTTTATTACTGCCGACATCAATGGGTGTAAGAATACGCGCTTCTTCAGACAGCGGCAGCGCTTGCGGCGCTTTTGGATCAAATATTTGTGCTTGCTTCATGACTATTTAACTGCTCAGTGGCGCATACGCGCTTATATTTATTGCGCGCATTATAGCGTGTTATCGAGCAAATGGGATCACACAGACAAACAATAGCGTGCGCAACGTCTCCACTTATTACAAAGTTGATTTAGGAAATAGCGACTTGTCATGAATACGTATGCACCAACTACCCAAAGATCAGTCCATTGATTAGCATGGATAGCTGTTTTATTGTGGCTTACAAAAAAGGTAAATAATGAAAAAGTTAAGCGTAGTAATGTTGGGAATTTTAGGCGTCACAGGGTGTATGTCGTTATCAAATCAGGTGTCGCAACCGTCACTAGATGATGCTTCATCTTTTATACAGCCCTCCGCTGACTTTGCTGGTCATTGGCTAACGCCACAGCTGATTCTTTTACCTAAGCGAGATACAGTAACGTCAACATTGCTCGTTGGCGGTGATAAACCTCAGAGCGTCTCCCTTAAAAAAGTTAATTTACCCATTGATATTGCGAAACGTTTCCCGCATTTATCTGACTTTCAAGGCTATTCACTGTCACAACCAACACAGCACATAAAACAATGGTTAACTCAGCCACTGCTCATTAAACAATTAGACAACCAACAACAAGCGTCTTTTTCTCGCGTGCAATTTGGTAATTTGCTTGATGTGCTCTATACCTCAGGATCTCAAGATGCTAACGAGCTAACTGATTTAGGCTCAACAACTAGCAATGGCAAAACGCAATTTAAATTATGGGCTCCAACAGCCCAACAAGTATCCGTTTTAATTTACGATAAAGAACAAAGTGGCCCTGCGCAGCAAATTAAAATGCATTTCGATGACCAAACTGGCGCTTGGACTTTCCGAGACGGAAAAGACTTATCTGGCCATTATTATCAATATCAAATCAGTGTTTATCACCCGGCGAGTAAAAAAGTTGAAACACTAACAATTAGCGACCCTTACTCACTCAGCCTGTCAGCAAACAGTAAATTATCACAAGTCGTTGCCTTAGATAGCAAACGAACAAAGCCAAAGGGTTGGGATGACCAACAAGACGTTGCTATCGCAAGTCCACTGGACAACATTTTTTATGAAACTCATATCCGTGATTTCAGTGCCAGCGATAATAGCTTACCGCAAAGCCAGCAAGGTAAATATGCAGCGTTTAGCGCAAAAAACAGTGATGGTATTAGCCATTTGAAATCGCTGAAACAAGCAGGAATCAACACTATCCACTTGCTACCAGCATTTGATATTGGCACCGTTAATGAAGATAAAACAACGGTATTATCACTTGATTCAACCATGGGGCAATTGTGTCAGCTAAACACCACACTAGCGCAATGTAATGACACTAAATTCAATCAGGTTTCAATCAACGAGTACCTTAAAAAACAATCACCGCTCAGTGAAAACCAACAAGCGGTTGTCAGTGCGATGCGCGAGTTTGATGATTATAACTGGGGATATGATCCTTATCATTATGCAGTGCCAGAAGGTAGTTATGCCGCCAATCCTGATGGAATATCTCGCATCAAAGAATTTCGCCACATGGTGATGAGCCTGCATGACCTAGGATTTCGCGTCGTGATGGACGTCGTTTACAACCATACCCATCAAGCAGGGTTATCAAAGACCGCCGTACTGGACAAAATTGTCCCGAATTATTACCACCGTCTCGACCCAATTACCGGAAAAGTAGCGCAATCAACCTGTTGTGATAACACAGCAACAGAACGAGTAATGATGGAAAAGCTCATGGTTGATTCATTAGTGGTATGGGCACGAGATTATAAAATCGATGGCTTTCGTTTTGACTTAATGGCTCATCAACCAAAGGACGCGATGCTTCGCGCTCGTGACGCAGTATGGGCTGTCGACAGTGACAATTACTTCTATGGCGAAGGCTGGAATTTTGGTGAAGTTGCTAACAATCAACGATTTGTCCAAGCAAGTCAATTAGAACTTGGCGGCACGGGTATTGGTACCTTTACCGATCGCCTACGTGACGCTGTACGCGGCGGTGCGTTTAATGCAACAGCGCAAGACATTCGAAAAAGCCAAGGTATCGGCAGTGGTTTAGTCACCTCGCCAAACGAGTTGACTCAAACGCCAAATCACGCTGACTATCTCCAAAAAATGGATCAACTACGCATTGGTTTAGCGGGTAATCTTCGCCACTTTCCACTCACTAACGCTCAAGGTGAACAGGTTACTGGTGAGGAAGTTCCTTATGGCGGCCAACCGACGGGTTATGCAGAAACGCCAAGCGATACCATCAATTATGTCTCAAAGCACGACAACCAAACCTTATGGGATAACAATCAATACCGACTGCCTTTTGCTATGAGCACAACAGATCGTGTGCGCATTCATAATCAAAGTTTGTCATACGCTGTACTCGCACAAGGCATTCCGTTTATTCACATGGGTAGTGAATTATTGCGCTCAAAATCATTTCTACGCGACAGTTACGACTATGGCGACTGGTTTAATAGCGTCGACTTCACGAAGCAAACTAATAACTATAATGTTGGCCTACCACCCGCTGAAAAAGACGCTGCTAACTGGGCGCTAATTAAAACCCTCATTGCGAAAAACAAAGGACGCGACACGCCTCAAGCCAAAGATATTGCCTTTGCCGATGCCGTGTTTAAAGAGTTTGTAAAGATTCGCATGACAAACCCAATATTTAGACTGCAAAGCGCCGATGAAATCATTAACCAAGTGAGCTTTTTAAATACAGGAAAAGAGCAACAACCAGGCATTATCGCAATGCAACTAAAAGCAGCTGATACGGCGCAACAATCAGTCGTTGTCGTATTTAACGCCAATGAAACGAGACAATCATTGCCATTTAAGAACGCTAATAACTACAAACTTCATCCAGTGCAAAGCGCCGGTGTCGATAGAGCCTTAAAGCAAGCAAGTGCAAAGCACGGAAAATTTACAGTGCCAGCACTATCGACAGTGATCTTTGTTAAAAAATAGAACGGTAACGGGATAACTACAAAACGTAGTTATCCCCTATTTATCACGACAGTAAATGTTGATATTGCTCAGCAGCCATCACTGGTTCGAACGTTGTAATCACACATTCAACGACACCATTCTTTACAAAAGGATCATCATTTAATACGTCTCGTAAAGCTTGTTCACTACTGTGTTTTGAAAGCAAAATTCCGCCAGTTCTAGGTTCTTTTCGTCCACCAAACATCAAATTACCACTGGCATACTCAGCCGCTAAGTAATCTCTGTGTTGCACTGTTAATTCTGGTGTTACCTTGGTTACATCCGTAAATGTCATATCAACTAAAAACATATGCCCTCGCTTTTTTAAAATAAATAGGCTAACCTTGCCGCTACTTATTTAGTAGCAACTTCATTACAGATGTTAACGCTACGTTTTTAGAAGCGCAAGATAAAAATGACAACACCACTACCTAATCAACCTGTTAGAGGCTCAGATTCCGGCATTCCTATCATGGCAGCCTTTGATTTACTTGGCCGTAAATGGAATATGAGAATATTATGGGAACTAAATCAGCAAGCGTTGAGCTTTCGTAACCTACAGCAACGCTGTAATGGCATGTCGCCGTCGGTACTTAACACACGTTTAAAGCAGTTGAGTGATGCGAAATTATTAAATTCGACACCACAGGGCTACCAATTAACAGCCTTGGGGGAATCATTAATGGAAAAACTTAACCCATTACGAGAATGGGCCGTGGAATGGGAAGCACAAGTATCTTCGTGAGGATTATTTCACCTCACGAAAATAGATTTTATTGTGATAACTGATTAGTCAGTTGTTGTAACTGCTCTTTTAAAGCCAGCATTTGCTCCATGTCGGCCGTGCTGTTACACAACATCTCTTGGCGCATTGCTAAGGCATCTTGCTCTAATGACACCCCTTGTTTTGTTAAGCTGATCATAACAACACGCTCATCATCTTCCCGTCGAGTACGGTTGACGAGTTGCGCAGCTTCAAGTCGTTTTAACAACGGTGTTAGGGTGCCAGAATCAAGATTGAGTCGGTTACCTAACTCTTTTACACTACTGGTCTTATGTTGCCATAACGACAACATAACAATATATTGCGGGTAAGTCAGTCCCAACTTCTTAAGATGAGGTTGGTAAACTTTAGTCATCGCGCGACTAGCATTATAAAGGGCAAAACACAGTT
>MPDF01000106.1 GCA_001874365.1 Gammaproteobacteria bacterium MedPE
TTAAACTTACCTGCTAAATGTTCATTACTGCTCGTAAAAAGTCGTAATTCACCATTCGGTGCGATTAAGGCCAGTACGCCATGATCAAAAACACCTGATGATGACTCTAAACTTCCCAACCAAACCCCCTGTGGCATTTTCTCAACCAACTTACTGTCGCTTGACTTTGAGCCACCACAGCCAATTAATAATAAAGACAGCGCCAACGCACTTGTCAGAAGCTTCGCCATATTCCTTTGTTTCCATGCGTAATTCAACGCGACAATCCTACAATGCATTGAACTCGTTAGACAATTGATTTGTAACAATGAAATTGTAAGTTTTAATGTTTATATGCTGATGATTCGAAGCCTAAAATGAAGGCATCATTCCTGTCACTTGTGAGTAACCAGTAATTAAAAGGCGCATGTTAAACGTCTAATTAACATTCCCCACTATCAAATAGTCTCCAAAAAAATAAAACGAAAGTCTAACCGGATGAGTTAAAAACTCTCTATACATTCGACTATTTATTATTCAACAAGGGAAAAAAATTCATGACGAAATAATTTAAATACAATAACGATTACGTCCTTGCTCTTTGGCGCGATAAAGCGCGCTGTCAGCGCGGTGATATATAACTTCAGACGTTGTAATACTGCCTTGAATACACGCACAACCGATACTGGCTGTCACATAACTCGACACTGATGAATTGGGGTGTAAAATCATCTTGTCTCGCAATGTATTAATGACCTTACGTGCAACTAACTGACAATCGTCAAGGTTTGTGTTTGGTAAAATAATACCAAATTCTTCACCGCCTACACGCGCAACAACATCCGTTTCTCGTTTCACTGCATCATTTAAAGCTTTAGCGACTTCTCTTAGGCATTTATCTCCTTGTAAATGGCCCAAACTGTCGTTGTAGCGCTTAAAAAAATCGACATCTATCAACATTAACGATACCGATTGTTTATTACGATTTTGAAGTTCAAGCAGGTATTTTAGTTTTTCATCGAATGCACGTCGATTATAAATGCCCGTTAAATCATCTAAGTTACGTAATACAGTGAGCTCTTTATTGAGCGCGACCAATTTTTGGTGTGACGCAACTAATCGCGTATTGTGATTAACTTGCGTTGTGATCATGGCGATAACAAAAAATGGATATTTAACAGTAGAAACAAGTAACGACATGCCGCTCTGCTCAACATAAGTCAATTGGTAATAAACATGCATTATCATAATAGGGACAGTGCAAGTAATCAGCATAAACCGACTGCCATTGAAGCACATCAACATTGAGAAAAAACCAAGTAACAACACTTTTTCAGTGGCATGGTCATCACGCCAAAGCAGCGTAACCGTATGCGCCATTATCAACCATAACACAATGGCAATTGCTGCACTCATCAGCAAAACATGACTTGGAAATACCGTATGTTTCTTCAAAACAATAACGTAAAACGCACTTCCAATGAAATACAACAGTAAGTTAACGAGATAAATCGGCGCCAATAATAAATCATCAGCTATCACATAATAGGTAAGAATACATTGAACAAAACTAACGGTTGCCCATAGCCATTTATACGATTGAGCGCTATTACAATAATCAACTTCGATAAATTGACGATTCATAGGCCACCTCTTCTAGTTCGTTAATTAAAGCTTAGCGTTATTTACTCCTTAAATCTGCTAACTTGATTTAAAATATTTTTTAAATCAGCTCAACGCCCGTCGCGTCAGCCAATTGACGGCGCATGCGGTGCAGCGGCTCATAGGGTCTTAAGTTTGCAATTAATGCCCGTACCAGTGTTTGGTTGATTTGTTGATTATCTAATTCAGCTTCGATCAACGCCACTGTATCTAATACTGATTTTCGGTGTATTGCATCCATTGTTTCACAAAGCGCACGTATTCCTGCAACTGCGCTTACTGCTTTCTCACGTTGTGCTTGTTCATTATCAAGCTCTCGGGTTAGCGGAAAATTTTCACGCGTTAACAGAGGTTTAACCGTCGATTTCATTAAGGCGCTAATTGAACTGTCTAAACAGAACGCGACAAGTGAAGCGCAGCGCTCAATTGAAAAGTCAGCATCATCCAAGGTTAAATAGACTGAATATTCTTGTAAAAGCCCATTAACTAATGACACACTATCAAACAGCCAAGGCTTGATTTTATCGCCGTAAGCTTGGCTCAACACACGCTGTTGAAACAAGTGGTAGTTCAATCGACACTCTTGAACCACCGCCATCAATTCTTTTTCCATCACCAAAATTTCATCAGCTAAGAATACCTGAATAAATGACCGTTCATTCAACACTTCTTGAAACTCTTGTACGAGATAAGCACTTAGCAATGCTTGCCCAGTCTCACTCGAGTTCTCAAGTAACTGTTCGACTAAACGACAACCCTTTTCGTCAGATTGTAAAAACAACGCCTTAACAATATCAATCTTACTGGAAAAGTAAGAATACACCGATCCCTTAGCGATACCCGCACCATCAGCAATATTCGCAATAGTCGTACCGCGATATCCTTTTTCAATAAATATCGTTTTTGCTGTCGATAAAATTAAATCTCTTTTTGACATGATTGTTTCAAATTCTCACCTACTGAATGTCTTAATTTTGCCATAAAAATAAAAAATGACCAAATGGTCATTTGACACTTGACCGCACGGTCAATATTATAAATAAAAAACATACAGTATTGACCACAAGGTCACAAAGCAATGAGGTCATTATGCAAGACACCAAGACAAGCCACCGTTCGTTGTGGCAATTACTCGCGCCATGGCGCCCAACAAACAGATCATTTATTGGATTGATCAGTTTAGTGTTAGTGACAACATCACTTGAACTCGTTTTACCACTTTACTCTAGCTACCTTATCGACTCCATCGACGAGCAAGGCATTAGCTCTCTGGTGCTCATAGGCCTAATTACCATTGTCTTATTGGGCGCTGTTTTTGAAGCAATATTAAGTTGGTTTGGTGGTCGATTAGGCCATAAGATAAGTTACAAGTTACGCTTCAGTCTCATTGGCCGTTTACTAAACAGCCAAACAAAACAAATGGATAAAGAACACAGCGCTGAATTAAGCGCCCGCGTAGTCAATGATTCTTATGAAGTAAAATCAGTGCTAGCCGAAGATCTTATTGGCCTGCTAAGCGGAACAATTTCACTAATTGCAGTGATTAGTATTATGTTTGTGCTTGATTGGCGACTCACTCTAGTATTAGTTGGCTGTGTCCTCATTGGTTTTATTTTAATTACGCCTATCGCACTTATGATGAACAACGTTGGCAAGTCGATGCAAGCCGCTGAAGCTAATTTATTGAAATACATTACAGAATGGCTACGCTATGGCAATTTAATCAAAGCGCATAACGCGACACAACAACTGCATAAAAGATCTCAAACGTTGCTTGACGAGTGTTATAAACACGAAATGAAAGCGACATTTATTGAATCACTTATTGGTCCAATCGCTAATTTAGTGTTGATGATTAGCATGATAGCAATACTTGCATTTTCAGCTTATTGGATGGCACAAGGCAGCATGTCATTGGGTACTGTCACTGCGTTTTTGTTGTATTTATTCGGGTTAGCATTTCCGCTGATGTCAATGGCGATGTTCTTTACCAACTTAAATCGCGCCATTGGAGCATCAGGCCGACTAAGTGAAATCAGTGAGTTGCAACAAGAAATTGTGTCACAAAATAATGACGTGATTGACGTCAAGCACATCGCCTTTCGGGACTTGAATTTTAAGCGGGAAGATCAACATATTTTAAGTGATGTATCCTATGATTTTCATGGCGCAGGATTAAGTGTTGTAGTAGGTGAAAGTGGCAGTGGTAAAACAACCTTGATTAATCAATTGTTAGGATTCTACCCTGAGACCCATTCACAAATATTCATCAACGATCAACCGCTGTCTAGTTATAATCTTAATCAAATTCGCGAAGCCATTGCGTGGGTAGACCAAGAGCCAAAGTTATTACATGCATCGATTAAAGACAATCTCACCCTTGGGCTTAATCGAGAGGTTGAAAACGCTGAACTATTAAATGTACTACATCAAGTTGGCCTGGATGATTGGCTCAGTCGAATCAACCATGATTTACACATTATGGTGTCAGAGCAAGCCCACCAGCTATCCGGCGGTGAAAAGCAGCGTTTTGCTATTGCACGGGCTTTACTAAGAAAGGCACAAATCATTCTTCTCGATGAACCGACATCTGCCCTTGATGCTCAAAAGAAAATCGCCCTGATGTCACTGATTAGAGAGCTCGCTATTAACCATCGAGTGATCATGATTTGCCATCACCTTGAACTCATCGAACATTCAGATGATGTGATTGAGATTGCCGATGGTCAAATTGTTCATTGCCAATCAAGGGACTCATAAAGTCATAAATCGATAAATAAAATTAACTGTCGAAATATCGGTTGAGTCGTTGTTTATTTTGTTGCAAAGTAGCGGCTCATTCAATGATGGTGGACAGGCCAAATGTCAAATTTATTACAACTCGTATTCTTAGGTGCCATATGGGGAGCGTCCTTCTTATTTATGCGAATTGCAGCCATTCCACTAGGTCCAGCGGTTCTCATTGAAGGCCGTGTATTATCAGCCGCTATCATCCTTAGTATTGTCGGTTTATTTTGGCGAAAAAACCTTAATTTCCTCGCCCACCCTAAACACTTTTTTATGCTAGGGCTAATGAACACAGCCATCCCTTTTTTGCTCTTTGCGTACGCCGCTAAAACACTGAATGTATCAGCATTAGCCATCCTCAATTCTACTGCGCCGATTTGGAGTGCAATTATTGGTGCCGTTTGGAATAAAACTAGCTTATCAAAATCAGTCGTATTTGGTTTATGCCTCGGCGTTATTGGCGTTGCAATACTCGTTGGATGGGACGCTATCGAATTGGGAAAAAATGCGATTCTCCCATTGTTAGCTGGCACTGGCGCTGCTTTTTGTTATGGCGTTGCAACTAACTATGCGAGCAACGCACCTAAAGTCGAAGCTTTTAGTAATGCACATGGCAATATGTGGTGGGCTGTTCTACTCGTGTTGCCTGTCATCCCATTTTTACCGGCATCAGGCCCTGTGGATATCGATGTCGTTGGCGCCGTGCTTGCTCTTGGCATTCTTTGCACCGCCATTGCATACCTCATTTACTTTCGATTAGTTGCCGCCATCGGTCCGTCTTCAACGCTTTCTGTAACATTCTTAATTCCTGTTTTCGGCATTTTATGGGGGTATTTATTTTTGGATGAACCCGTTGGCATTAATACATTAATCGGCGGAACCTTGGTTGTCGTAGGCACGATGTTTGTAACCGGTTATGCACAAAAGCTGTCATCAACATTAAAAACTCAATGAAACTAACAGCGTTAGAATACCCAACTTCAATACAAAGCAGCGTAAAAATAGCGACTTCAATAGTGAATATTTTACACAAAAACAATACCAATCTCGTTTTTTGTAATTTATTGTGGTTATATAGCATTATGTAACTGACCATTAGGGAAGGTATTTTACGCACTGGATTGTGTTCAAGGGGAGCTATGTTCAAGTTTAATATCAAAACGCGAATTGTCGTGTTTGTCATGTTATTTGAGCTTATTGCGTATGGCGCAATTCAACTATTTAATCACGTCATTTATAAAAAAGAATTAATGACGTTAAAAACGAAAGAAATTGAACAACTCTTCCATGTTGGCAATGAAAAAATCAACGCCATGAGCCAGCTACTAGAACGCAACGCTATCCATCTTGCAGAAATAGGTGAATACCTTTATCAATTAAAACAACAAAATAAACTCTCCGATGATGAGTTGAATAATCAATTTAAGCAAACATTGCTAACGAATTTTAGAGCGCTGCCAGAAGCCGTTGGCGGTGGTATTTGGTATGAACCCTACGCCTACGATGAAAAAGAACTATTTTACGGTCCCTATGCCTATCAAACAGACAAGGGCGTTGAGTTTACATGGAGCCTAAGTCACCTAGAATACAATTATCACAACATGGACTGGTATCAAATTGCCGTTAAAAATAATTGGGGCGCCGATCAAAAGGTATATAAACCAATAATTTGGACAGCGCCTTACGTAGACGATGCCGCCACATTTTCGTTAATGATGACAGTTGATGCCATTATGTTTGATAAGCTTCGTAAGCCCATTGGAGTATCTACGGTCGACTGGTCCCTTGAGCACATTACTTCATTTATTCAATCGCTTCATGTTACTGAAAATTCTCAGGCATTTTTGATTCATGAGCAATCAAAGCAAGTCCTTAGTTTTCCGGAGTTACTGCCAAATGCAGCTGATTGGCCAGCGCTTGATTGGTACAGCCAATTATTTACGGAATTGCCAGCTGATTCGTTGTCTCAAATAACTGATATTCATCTCAATAACAATGACTTTCATCTTGTTTATACACGCACACAATCTGGATTTATATTTGGCGCTTTAATACCTGTTTCTGATTTAGAAAAAGAAATTAATGAAGTCACCTGGCTAACCCTGCTCCTTGGCAGTCTCATTGGCGCGTTATTCTTAGCTATTTTATTACTATTTTTAAAAATCTTATTTTCCCCATTCGATCGCGTACTGGCGCAAATTAAAGCGTCCATAACCCATGAATCTAGTGATGCTGAAGGCGTGTCAGTACAAACCATAGACTATCCAAAACGCAATGAATTTACACCAATTATTCATGCACTTAATGAAGTTTATGAGCAAGTTAATAGTTATATTTCTGATATTTCAATGCACAATGCTCGATTAAAAGTATCTAAATTTGAAATAAAGCGACTCAACGAAGAGCTTGAATTTAAAGTGATTGAACGGACGGAGCAATTACGTCTTAAAACAGAAGAAGCACAAACATCATTAGCACATTTAAAAAATACTCAACAACAGCTCATTGAACAAGAAAAACACGCTTCGTTAGGTCGGCTCGTCGCTGGTGTATCTCATGAAATTAACACGCCACTTGGAGTAAGTGTCACCGCCTGTTCTTGCATCTTTGACGAAGTCGCCTCCCTGCAAGAAAAAATCACCAACCAAGCACTCACTAAGTCAGACTTTGAGGAACGATTGAGACGTATCAGCAAAAGCGCCGATGTGATGCAAGCCAATTTAAAACGCACTAGTGAACTAGTCGCTAGTTTTAAACAAATAGCCGTTGATGATGCAACGGAAGATTATCATCATTTTGATCTAACCCAATACTTAGATGAAGTGATTAATTCGCTGTTACCTAAAGTTAAGAAGGGCAAGCATCATATAAAGTTGCTAAGCTGCGACGCTCCGATTCAAATATTCTCTGATCCAGCAGCTATCTCATTAGTTATTCTCAATATTGTTGATAATGCTCTCACGCACGCTTTTCGCCAACCCCATGGTCATATATTTATTGATACGAATATGGATGCTGAACAAGTACAGATCATAGTCCGTGACGACGGAGACGGTATGGTGGAAGAAGTGTCTAATTTAATATTTGATCCATTTTTTACCACCACAAGAAGCGGCGGCAACAGCGGCCTTGGAATGCATATCGTTTATAATATTGTGACGCAACAACTTCACGGCAACATAGAATGCCACAGTAAACTTGGACAAGGAGCAGAGTTTATTATTACGCTGCCACGTGACCCTAAAGGAAGGGTGCAATAGGCGCGAAATAAAGTATCAGGAGGAGGTGTTCACTAATGTATCAAGGAAGAGATAAACCGCTTTTGCATTGTATTAGTTCCGGCTAGTTCTGACATATCGACTTGAAAAACAGAGAGTTACCCGCTTTGATTATAGGTGTCTAACCTTTAATCAAAAACTGAAAGGAACTCTCGGATGATGCATATATTTGGGAATGTCGATTACTTATCGTTTTAATAAGCATCACACACCGGTGTAAATACATAACATTTACGATATTAAAAAACAAAAAATCCAGACTAGTTACCTAGCCTGGATTTTTATTACCAAACGAACTTAGTTAAAAACTAAACCTTAGCGTGAAGTTCTTGTACTGATGTTACCGTTGAACGATCATCAGCCAAGATGGAATCACAAGTTGCTAGTGCCGCATTCATTGTTGTGGTGTAGCTTACTTTATAACGAAGCGCACCTGCACGTAGTTTACGTGAATCGGTAATTGCTTGACGGCCTTCTGTCGTGTTTACGATGTACTCGTATTCACCGTTGGTGATACGGTCAAGAATGTGTGGGCGACCTTCGCTTACTTTGTTTACCAAGCGTGGGTTGATGCCTGCTTCACCTAACACAACGGCGGTGCCGTGCGTTGCGTCAAGCTCGTAACCTAAATCTAGTAGTTTTTGAGCAAGCTGAGCAACACGGCCTTTGTCACTTTCACGTACCGAGATTAGCGCGCGGCCTTTTCTTGGTACATTCGATTGTGCACCAAGTTGTGCTTTAGCATAAGCTTCGGCAAACGTTTCACCAACCCCCATGACTTCACCCGTCGAGCGCATTTCTGGGCCTAAGATTGGGTCAGCGCCGTGGAACTTGTTAAACGGCAAGACGACTTCTTTAACACTGTAGTAAGGCGGTACAACTTCAGTGGTGAAACCTAGCTCTTTCAGTGATTTACCAGCCATCACTTTAGCCGCAATTTTCGCTAGTGGTACGCCAGTCGCTTTTGATACGAATGGAATAGTACGCGCTGCACGTGGATTGACTTCAATCATATAGATTTCGTCATCTTTCACAGCGAACTGCGTGTTCATTAGACCGATTACACCAAGCTCTAGCGCTAGTTTACGTACCATTTCACGTAATCTGTCTTGAACGTCTTGTGACAATGTGTACGGTGGTAGTGAACAACCAGAGTCACCAGAGTGAACACCTGCTTCTTCGATGTGCTCCATAATGCCGCCAACAACCACGTCAACACCATCACATACCGCATCAACGTCAACTTCGGTTGCGTTATCTAAGAAACGGTCAAGTAAGATTGGCGAATCGTTAGATACGCTCACTGCGGCGCTCATGTAACGACGTAAGTCTTGCTCATCGTATACGATTTCCATCGCACGGCCACCAAGCACGTATGACGGACGTACAACTAGTGGGAAGCCGATATTTGCAGACTCAGCAATCGCTTCTTCTGTGCTACTTACGGTGTTATTTGTAGGCTGCTTGATGCCTAAACGTTCAATCATTTGTTGGAAACGTTCACGGTCTTCAGCGCGGTCAATGGCATCTGGAGAAGTACCAATAATTGGTACGCCAGCCGCTTCTAACGCTCGTGCTAGTTTAAGTGGTGTTTGACCACCGTACTGAACGATAACGCCTTTTGGCTTTTCGATACGAACGATTTCGATAACATCTTCAAAAGTCACTGATTCGAAGTATAAACGATCTGACGTGTCGTAGTCGGTAGAAACGGTTTCTGGGTTACAGTTAACCATGATAGTTTCATAACCTTCTTCACGCATTGCCATTGCCGCGTGAACACAACAGTAATCAAATTCGATACCTTGGCCGATTCTGTTTGGACCGCCACCGATAATCATGATTTTTTCTTTGTCAGTTACGTTTGACTCACACTCTTCATCGTAACAAGAATACATATACGCTGTGTCAGACGAGAATTCAGCCGCACACGTATCAACACGCTTATATACCGGATGAATATCATGACGGTCACGTAGTTTACGGACTTCAGATTCAGCAACACCAAGCACATCAGCAAGACGTGAATCGGCAAAACCTTTACGTTTTAGTGCGCGTAGGTAGTCTGGCGTTAAGTTTGCCATGCCACCATCGGCAACGGCGTATTCTTCGTTAACAATGTCTTGAATTTGCACTAAGAACCAGCGATCAACACGGGTAATGTTGAATACTTCCTCTAGGCTCATGCCAAAGCGGAATGCATCGGCGATGTACCAAATACGATCTGCGCCAGCATTGGTTAGTTCGTGCTTGATTTTACTCATTGCATCGCTGTCATCAGCATCAACAATTGGATCAAAACCATTGACACCGACTTCTAAGCCGCGCAATGCTTTTTGCATAGACTCTTGTTGGTTACGACCAATCGCCATTACTTCACCAACAGATTTCATTTGCGTCGTTAGGCGATCTTCTGAGCCAGCGAATTTTTCAAAGTTAAAGCGTGGAATTTTTGTTACAACATAATCGATTGATGGTTCAAATGATGCTGGTGTTGCACCGCCAGTAATATCATTTGATAACTCATCTAACGTGTAACCTACGGCTAACTTGGCGGCGATTTTAGCAATAGGGAAACCCGTTGCTTTTGACGCTAATGCCGATGAACGCGATACACGTGGATTCATTTCGATAATAACCATACGGCCGGTATTTGGACATTGACCAAACTGTACGTTTGAACCACCTGTCTCAACACCGATTTCACGTAATACTGCCATCGAGGCGTTACGCATGATTTGGTATTCTTTATCCGTTAGCGTTTGCGCCGGTGCAACAGTGATAGAGTCACCAGTGTGAATCCCCATTGGGTCGAAGTTTTCAATAGTACAAACGATAATACAGTTATCGTTTTTATCACGTACCACTTCCATTTCGTATTCTTTCCAACCGATTAACGACTCATCGATTAATAACTCGTTAGTTGGTGATAAATCTAAACCACGCGTACAAATTTCAACGAACTCTTCAATGTTG
>MPDF01000107.1 GCA_001874365.1 Gammaproteobacteria bacterium MedPE
CCGATGATGACGAGTCACAGCAACAAACATCTATTGAGAAAGAAGAGCTTCATGTTGCGATAAACATGCTAGCTGACGATTATAAAGAACCACTGATCATGCAGGCTATGTTTGGCTATAGCGGTGAAGAAATCGCCACTGAGTTAGGGCTAAACAAGAATACTGTAATGACCAGACTCTTTAGAGCAAAGAAACAACTCGCGGAGCTTATTAAGAGCAATGTGGTAAGTAGGACAGTGGAAACATGAAACCTTTAAGTTATTATGATTTAGCAATTGCCGATCCCTATAATAGCGACGCCGAATTTTTAGAGGCCGTTGCGGCGGATCCTGCGTTAGCGCAAGTTGTTAAAGAAGCGAAAGAAAATGATCGATTATTTCAGGAGTTCATTAGTGATATTCCTGAACCGTCAGCAGCACACCTTGCGGCAATTGCTGATGTTTGTAATACACCGGCAGTAGATAATGTCACTACCCTGCCAAAAAAGCGCCAAATAAATCGCTTTAAACCATATTTCGCTATTGCAGCGTCATTTGCAGTAATGGCAATTAGTATGTTTATGTTAAGCGGTAACAATCATTACAATCACAATCTGATGGATCATGCATTGAGCCATACAGAGCATGGGTTGCCGTTTGCTGGTGCAACTGATACGAATCCATCGTTAACGCGAGTCAACCAACAGCTCGCTGTATATGGTGCTAAGTTAACAAATGTTGATGATATTCTGTGGTCGAGTCATTGTGACTTTGAAGGCGTTGCTAGTGCACATTTGGTTTATCAAAATAAAACACATAAAGTAAATGTGTTTTTGGTTCCTAAATCGTTAAAATTTGACGATATAAAAGCAAACTTTGGTAATGAGCAGTTCAATGGCACCATCACCGAATTAGAGGACGGTTACTTAGTGATAGTTGGACCAAAAGAAACAGACATGAATAGCTTTAAGTCTAATATGGAAAGCCAGCTAGTTTGGGAGATTTAGTTTCAATTTTCGCCTAATGCGATACAATGTTACGTGATTTTCAGCAACACCGAAGTCTTTACTTCGGTGTTTTTGTTTTAACCATAACAATAATAAGAATAACCAATGAATATTGAACTCCCAATTCTCATCACGTTTATTTTCTACCTTGGCTGCATGCTTATGCTTGGCCTTTATGCTTACAAAAAAACCAACAATCACAGTGACTATATACTCGGTGGACGTAGTTTAAGCCCATCAGTCGCCGCGTTGAGTGTTGGTGCTTCCGATATGTCAGGCTGGCTGCTTCTTGGCCTGCCGGGCGCTATTTATGTGAGTGGCATTAGCGAAGTATGGATTGGCATCGGTTTAGTTGTTGGCGCTGCCCTTAATTGGCAATTTGTGGCAAAGCGCTTGCGCGTGTATACCGAAATTGCGGGTGATGCACAAACTCTACCCGACTTTTTAGCAAACCGCTTTGGTGATGCTGGCATATTAAAAACCGTTGCGGCGATTGCTATATTGATCTTTTTTACTTTCTATACAGCGTCTGGGCTCGTCGGCGGTGCTATTCTGTTCGAAAAAGTATTTGGTCTCGATTATTTCTGGGCATTGCTGATTGGCACATTTATTATCGTGTCCTATACCTTTGTCGGCGGTTTTTTTGCGGTAAGTTGGACGGATTTTTTCCAAGGCATCTTAATGTTAGTCGCCTTGATCATTGTTCCTGCAGCAATGTACGTCGAGATTGGTGGTAGCGACGCGATGACGGCCGCCCTACCTGCATCTATGTTTGACATAACACCAACGGCTGGAGTCATTGGACTTATCTCACTACTTGCATGGGGATTGGGCTATTTTGGACAACCGCATATCTTAGTGCGATTTATGGCAATTGCTAAAGCAAGCGATGTCGGTGTCTCACGTAACATCGCGATGAGTTGGATGATATTGGCACTGCTTGGCGCATTAGCGACTGGTCTTGTCGGCGCGGCCTATTTTGCAGACCAGCCGTTAGAAAATCCTGAGACTGTCTTTATATTCTTAAGTAAAGTTGCGTTCAATCCTTGGGTGTCTGGACTCTTAATTGCCGCTATCTTGTCAGCCATCATGAGCACTGTCGATTCACAGTTACTGGTGAGCTCAAGTGTGATCAGTGAAGATTTATACCGTCCATTTATCAACCCAACCGCAAGTGACAAAGAATTAATGCTCGTTGGCCGTATAGCAGTGGTGAGTATTGCTGTCATCGCCCTTCTTATCTCCTTAGATCCAGAATCTAATGTGTTAGGTCTGGTGAGTTATGCATGGGCAGGCTTTGGAGCGGCATTTGGGCCAATGATTTTGCTAGCCCTTTATTGGAAGCATTACAATAAATTTGGTGCGATCGCTTCGATTATCGTTGGTGCAATAACAGTCATTGTTTGGAAAAATTTAGCAGGTGGACTGTTTGATCTCTATGAAATTGTGCCAGGGTTTGTTTTTGCCTTAGTTACTGGTGTTATTGTTAGTAAGCTCACATCGATTGATAACGACGAACTAAATGTTCAATTCGACAAATATCAAGATGCATTAAAATAACATCCACTGTTCAGAATGTTACTTAAAGGCCGTCGACAGCAAGTCATCGATGGCTTTTTTATTCCACCCGACTATTTCGACTAGATAAGATAGCTATTGGAATGAGAATAACGCAATTGCTTAGTGAGATGAGCTGGTTAAGCAGATCGAACCAGTACTAGGGTAACGTTGATTAAATTATTTTTCATTAAGCCATAAAAAAGCAGCGACCAAGAGCGACGCTGCTTTTTAACGCGACGAGGTATAAACTAATTCGATTCGTTATGTAAATCGATATTTGAAATTTCAGCCTTCGCTTCAGTGTCCGCTTTCGCGCCATCATTTCTAAGACCAGTAATCTCATCTAAATACGCTTGGCTGATATCACCTGTGACGTAACGGCCATTAAATACCGATGTTTCAAAGCCTTCAATTTCTGGATTTTCTTCACGTACCGCAGCAATTAAGTCATCGATATCTTGATAGATTAAATCATCGGCGCCTATCTGCTCTGCAATTTCATCAACCTCACGGCCATGTGCAATCAACTCAGTAACAGACGGCATATCAATACCATAAACGTTCGGGAACCTGATTTCAGGCGCCGCAGAGGCAAAGTACACTTTATTAGCACCGGCTTCTCTTGCCATATCAATGATTTGCTCCGATGTTGTACCACGTACAATGGAGTCATCAACGAGTAGGACGTTTTTACCTTTAAACTCGCTCTTAATCGCGTTTAGTTTACGACGTACTGACTTACGACGCATTTTCTGGCCAGGCATAATAAACGTTCGACCAATATAACGATTCTTCACGAAACCCTGACGGTATGGAATGTTCAATTCACCCGCGATTTCCAATGCAATATCACACGACGTTTCAGGAATTGGAATAACAACATCAATATCTAAGTCTTCCCATTGACGCGCTATTTTTTGGCCCAATTTTTTACCCATATTTAGACGTGCTTGGTAAACAGAAATTTTGTCAATAAACGAGTCTGGTCGTGCAAAATATACGTACTCGAAAATACAAGGTGCGTATTGGGGATTAGCCGCACATTGCTGTGTGTGTAGGTGGCCATTTTCATCAACATAAATGGCTTCACCGGGTTCAACATCACGAACGAAACTAAAGCCAATAGCGTCAAGTGCCACATTTTCAGACGCCACCATGTATTCAGTTTTACCTGCTTCTTGGCGCTGACCTAGGACCAAAGGACGAATACCGTATGGGTCACGAAATGCGATCATTCCATGGCCTATTACCATGGCTACTGCAGCATAAGCGCCTTGAAGTAAAGCGATGGTACGTGTAACGCCATCAAATATTTCTTTTGCTGTTAAGGTCATTTCTGGACTGATTGATAACTCATGCGCAAGCACATTCAGTAAAATTTCTGAATCAGAATTGGTATTGATATGACGGCGCGCGACTTTAAATAAATAGTCTTGCAGTGCAACCGAATTGGTCAAATTACCATTATGGGCTAAGGAAATACCAAATGGCGAGTTAACATAAAACGGCTGTGCTTCCGCTGATGTTGAAGTCCCTGCCGTTGGATAACGAACATGGCCAATGCCACTTGTTCCCTGTAGTCGCTTCATATGTTTTTGCTCGAACACATCACGCACTAAACCATTTGCTTTACGCAGACGGAAATTACCTTGGTCAACAGTACAAACACCTGCTGCATCTTGACCGCGGTGTTGAAGCACCGTCAATGCATCGTACAGGGCTTGATTAACAGGACTATAGGCAACAATACCAACGACACCACACATAAAAATTTCCCCTCTCAACTATGTTGAGTTAGTTACACTTGTTGTTTGATAAAACTCGAGTTTTGTTTAATAAACTCAAAGAACCATTCGATAACCGCACCAAACTCAGGAATTAGGACAGAATCTCTCCACCAGTCTGAATTTGAAAGCGTTGTAAATGAGTCAATTGCAAAGAGGATAGCGGCAACAATTAATACACCACGTAGTGCACCGAAACAAAGACCTAATACGCGATCTGTCCCAGAAAGGCCTGTTCTAACAACAAGTTGACCAATAACGTAATTCGTAATAGCGCCAATGATCAATGTTGAAATAAATAATGCCACGACAGCACTGGCGTTTCTAACCATAGGATCATCGATCTGGGTCAAAAATGCAGCTAAGTCTGCGTAAAAAGTACTGGCGATAAAAAATGCGGCTACCCAGATAACAAGTGATAAAGCTTCTTTAACAAAGCCACGAGTTAAACTAATCAGGGTCGACAAACTAATGATGATCAATATCGCATAATCAATCCAAATCATCTTCATTTATGTGACTCCCATTGCAAATTTGCGCGAATTTTACCAAGATTATTAGAAATTCCTAGCATAAGTTTCCTCTTTTCGATCATTTGCTTAAACATTAACTAGTTGTATAACTAATATCTTATTTAAGCATTTGTTTTAATAGTTAAAAATTATAATTTGTACCTAGTGTCAAGTTTTGATTTTTTACATCAATGATGACTAAGTATTTTGGCGAAGGCATAAAAAAGCCGTTGCAAACAACGGCCTTGAAACCTAATTAATTGGATTGTATTTCTCAATGACACCAGACTCTTTAAACGCTCTTTTAAGTCGTGGCTGTAACGATTGGAGTTTCTTTTTATCGAGCTCAGGGCCAACGTATACTTTATTTGTCACGCCACTTCTGGGAACAGCTGGCACACTATAGGCCGTGAAGCCCTTTTTACGCAGATTTTTAAGCAGCGTGTTGACGTTATTTGGGTTGCCAAAACTGCCCATTCTAATCACCCAGCCCTGCGCTTTTATCGCAGGTTTAACAGTCGGTTTCACTACTGGTTTTGCCACAGGCTTACTGACTACTTTATCCTGTTTACTTTTGGCAGCCTCAGCTTGAACGGTAGAAGGAACCGTCTTATTACTTATCTTAGCGTCGTCACCCGAATGCTCTTCTAAAGCAGTATCAACCGGAGGCTTTGACAGCTCAATTTTACTGACATCTGGCTGTTGGTGAACTGGTTTGGTCGGGATCTTCACAAACGCTTGGCGTTGGGACTCCTTTTCGCCGTCAAAAATCTTCGGTAAAAAAATAATCGCCAATGCAAACAAGACGATTGCACCTACCACGCGATTTTTAATCTGATCACTCACTATAAACCCTTAAACCTAAGCCGATTTCTATAGCAGCAAACTATAGAATAAATTCAAAAAAACTTCTACGTTAATTCAACTAAGTTATTGTTTTCCAATATAGCTGCAACAGTAAAGAATGAGCCAAATACGACAATCAACTCATCTTGATGCGCATTACGCTTGGCCGCCTCTAGTGCAGCTACTACATCATCAAATTGCGACGCCGATGCAACCCCTAATGAATCGAACAATTGCGATGCAGTGGCACCACGTTCGCAATCAAGCCCTGCTATATACCAGCGATCTGCGAATGGTTTGATAACGGATAACGTTGACGCACTGTCCTTATCGCCAAGCATGGCGCAAACAACATGCACTTTGTTGGCTTTTTGGCGCTCAATCCATGCTGCTAAATATCGTCCTGCTTCGGGGTTATGGGCAACGTCAAGATAGACCGCTGGTTTTTCAGACACTTTTTGTAAGCGACCTTTTAGACTTGTTTCTCTAATTACGTTTTTAATAGCTTGCTCGGGCAATTTAAGGTCTAATGCCTCAAACGCTGCTAAAGCGGTACTCGCATTCGTCATAGGTAATTTGGTGTATGCAAGGTCATTGAAGTTGTTGTCTTTACCAATAAATTGCCAATCATCTTGACGAGGGACAAAACTGAAGTCCTTTCCTTTATATGAAATATTACACGCAAGCTCATTCGCTTTATTGAGTAATGGTTGTGGAGGATTTGGCTCCCCGCAAATTACCCGCTGATTTTCTCGAAAGATCCCAGCTTTTTCAAAGGCAACTTGTTCGCGTGTGTCGCCAAGCCAGCCTTGGTGGTCTAAATCGATTGAGGTAATAATGGCAAGGTCAGCATCAACAATATTGGTCGAGTCTAAACGTCCACCTAAGCCAACTTCTAAAATGACATAATCAACATTGGCTTGCTTCATCAAATAGAGTGCCGTTAACGTATTCACTTCAAAATACGTTAAGGCAATATCCCCACGCGCGGTTTCAATAGCGCGAAACGCTTCAATATGAGCATCGTCTGCCAATTCTTGATAATTAATACGAACACGTTCGTTGTATTTAATAAGATGTGGTGAACTAAAGACCCCCGTAGAGTGTCCTGACGCCAATATGAGTTGCTCTAAATAAGCACAGGTAGAACCTTTACCATTAGTGCCCCCAACGAGGATAACGTTATTAAGATCGTTTAACAGGTCTAATCGATGGGCAACGTTTCTGACACGTTCCAATCCCATTTCGATTTCTTGAGGATGTATAGATTCTAAATAAGACAGCCAATCGTTTAAAGATTGGCTGTTAGTATTAAAGCTTTGATTCATTATTCATTCCAGCGCTAAATAGTATCGCCAGTATGAAAAACAACCATTAACTCACTTCTTGTGGAATCGCAGGTTGGTCAGTCATCTTGGCTAATAAACGCGCAATTGTATTTCGCATTTCTCGACGGTCGACAATCATATCAATTGCGCCCTTCTCAAGCAAAAATTCACTGCGTTGAAATCCTTCAGGTAGTGTTTCACGTACTGTTTGCTCAATAACACGTGGACCGGCGAAACCAATCAGCGCTTTAGGCTCACCAATGTTTATGTCGCCCAACATCGCTAGGCTGGCAGACACACCGCCCATGGTCGGGTCAGTAAGAACCGAAATATATGGAATTCCACGTTCACTTAAGCGATGTAAAATGGCACTCGTCTTCGCCATTTGCATAAGTGACATTAATGCCTCTTGCATGCGAGCGCCACCAGACGCAGAAAAACACACTAGAGGAATATTCTTATCTAAAGCGACTTGAGCCGCCGCAACAAAACGTGCACCAACAACAGACGCCATTGAACCGCCCATAAAACCAAACTCAAATGAACAAGCTGCAACTGGCATACCTTTGAGTGTGCCTTCCATCGCTACCATGGCGTCTTTTTCGTTTGACGATTTTTGAGCAGCATTAATACGGTCTTTATACTTTTTAGTATCTTTAAATTTCAACAAATCTTGTGGCTCATAATCTGTGCCTAGCTCTGTTGTTGAATCTTGATCTAAAAATGCGAGTAAACGACTGCGAGCACTAATACGCATGTGGTGGTCACATTTAGGACAAACGTGTAAATTACGCTCTAACTCAACGCTGTAAATAATTTGACCACAATCTGTACAGTGACTCCAAACACCTTCCGGGATGTTGTGTTTACGTTGGCTTGCGATGCCTGACGGCAACATCTTTTCAATTTTTTCTATCCAGCTCATAAAAGATCCGTGAAATTCAATAATTCATAAAATACTTGATAGGTGATTGAGATCATTAATTCAACAATTTTCAACTACCATTACATCATTGACTTAACCTACACCATTGAACACTCAAACATAATAAAAATAACTCATTATTGGCTTATAGCAACAATTCATTACAATTTTCGAGTATTTATCGACACTTTTCGTCCATCTAAAACATTTAAAATGCGTAGAAGTCTAAACGAAAAATTACAAAAGGTTAGTTAAGTACTAAATCTGGCGACATTAAACCATATTCTCAAGGGTAAATGACATAAATAACTGGTCTTACCCTTATAGGTTAGTGAGGATTTTGCAGCGATCGTTCAAGAAATCTATACCCAAGCTACATAAAGATGCTGATTTCAGCGAGTGGCTTGGGTATAAATGAACAACTAGACTTATCAGCGCTAATTGAAGAATAATGGGCCAACAGCTGGTCTTGGTAATTCAAATGAATCCGGGTATTCCACTTCCACTAAGTACAGTCCGCCCGCTTTCGCCATAGGCGGTGCGAGCGCTCGGTCTTTCAGGGCCATGAAATCAAGGGGCGCCGTCGTGGGTAAGCTTCCTTCCCCCACCTTGATCAATGTACCAACAATATTACGAACCATATGATGCAGAAAACCATTGGCCTTAATGTCAACAACAATATATTGCCCAATACGTTCAATCGTTAGGTGCTTGATTTCTCTCACCGGCGAGTGAGCTTGGCAATGTAATGCGCGATAAGATGTGAAGTCATGCTCACCAACGAAATGTCGAGCGGCTTCAGCCATCAGAGTTTCGTCAATGGGATCATAATAATGGCTCAAGCCGCTACCAAGAATTGCTGGACGTAAAGTACCGTTACTGATGATATAACGATAGCGACGGTTGAATGCACTAAACCGGGCGTGAAACGCTTCCGGCACATGTTTTACCCAACGAATAGCAATACTGTCAGGTAACATAGCGTTGACCCCAAGTGTCCAACCGCGGTCGTCACGAATAGCTGTTGTGTCAAAGTGCACGACCTGACCTGTGCCATGTACACCAGTGTCGGTTCGTCCAGCACACTGCACGGTAATTGGTTCATTAGCGAGTTTAGACAGTGCTTTTTCCAATACGGCTTGTACGGAAATTACATCTTTTTGTCGTTGCCAACCGTAATATGCTGAACCATCGTATTCAACGCCTAGAGCTATGCGCATAATTTTAAAACCAACCCAAAAAATAAAAGCGCATTATCGGATAATAATGCGCTTGTTTAAAGAAAATTTGTGCTATTAACTCTATTTTAAGCGCTTCATCAGTTTTTCAACTTCTTTAACTTGTGCGCTGTCACCTGTCTGCTTCACTTGCTCTAACATATCACGGGCACTATCTTCATCATCAATTTCAAGATAGGCGCGCGCTAAGTCAAGTTTTTTTGACGCGCCATTTGGATCATCATCAACGTCTACCCCATCTGCTTCTGGCAACATCTCTGGAAATTCGTCTAATCCAATATCTAAATCAACATTTTGATAGGGCTCTGATTCTTGCTCATTCATCGCCGACTCATCGAGCAATTTATCAATATCAATAAAGCTATTTTCTTGCTCGAATTTCGGTAATTGTTCATTAAGTTCAGCTTCTGCATCGATTAAATCTATCGAAGGTTTAGACTCATCTATCTCAGTAAACGCCTCTGACTCATCCATGACTGCCGCTGGGGCGACTTGTTCTTGTGACGATTCAGTAACTGGCTCAATGACGGAATCTTCGTCAAATTCTGCCATATTTTGCGCAAGATCATTATCGTCCAGAGCAATAGCTTGCGAGTTAATAAATTCATCAAGTTCTTGAGTAGCAGGTTCTGTTAATGATGCTTCTGCTGTGCCGAGCATATTGTCTAATGCGTCCACAAGATGCTGTGCTTCTTGGCTTGGCGCTAACTCAGAAGGAACATCAGTGTTAACGTCTGAAGAGTCAGGCAAAGATGTGTCAACAGTATCAAGTGGCTCAATCGCTTGAGAAAGTGCCGACGGAGCGCTATCTATTTGCTGTGTTGGCTCTGATTCTTGTAACGTATTATCGGTTTCAAACTCATCTAATGCATCCTCCGTCATTAAATAAGGTTGTTCAACCTGATCTAACTGTGAAAGCTGTTCTAAAGTACTTAATGGCGCTTCGTCGTCGCTTTCACTGAGCAGTGAATCCATATCACCCAATAAATCATCGATAGTTTCTGGACTGACGATACTTGCGTCATCCTCAACTTCCAGCGGTAATGGTTCAATATCTGACTCAGCCATAAGTGCATCGATATCATCGACAGCAACCTCAGCCGCAGGCTCAATTACATCTTCTTCAACCAAGGTGTCAGTTTCGGCAAGCAGCGCATCGATATCATCTGCTGCAACCTCTGCTGCAGGCTCAATAGCATCTTCTTCAACCAAGGTATCGGTTTCAGCAAGCAGTGCATCAATATCATCTGCTGCAACTTCTGCGGCAGGCTCAATTACATCTTCTTCAACCAAGGTATCAGTTTCGGCAAGCAAGGAATCAATATCATCTGCATCTACGGTTTCATTTGCGCCATCAAGTAATGCATCAATATCGTCAGCATCAACGGTCTCATTTGCGCCATCGAGTAATGCATCAATATCATCAGCAT
>MPDF01000108.1 GCA_001874365.1 Gammaproteobacteria bacterium MedPE
TCACGAAGTTTTTGCATCTCAAAGCTTGTTTTAGACCATAACTTGCGTAAATCTGCGCGCTTCGCGCTAAATACCGCCTCGCCATCAACAGATACATTGATAAAGTTAGTGTTGTTAAGCGTGCCGATATCGTGAGTCAATGTCGCCAAACCGTTATCTGCTAATACGCTATTTACGGCGTCTAAGTCAGCAGTCTTAACTTGAATGACTCCGCCTAGTTCTTCGTTAAACAACTGAGCCAGCGCATCACCTGCTGGCAAATTGATGTCTAAGCCAGTGTTACCTGCAAACGCCATTTCCGTTAATGTGGTCAATAGGCCGCCATCAGAGCGATCGTGATACGCCAGTAATTTACCATCAGCAAGTAAGGTTTGAATCGCGGTGAAGAAGCCTTTTAGTAGCACAGGAGAATCAACGTCTGGCGTAACATCGCCGAGTTGTTTGTAAACTTGCGCTAATGCACTGCCACCTAGACGGTTTTGACCATTGCCTAAGTCGATAGCTAATAAACGCGTATCACCTTGATCAGTCATTAATTGTGGCGTTAATGTGCTACGAACATCAAGTACTGGCGCAAATGCCGTCATAACGAGCGACAATGGTGCTGTGACAGACTTGTCTTCGCCGTCTTCATTCCATTGTGTTTTCATCGACATTGAGTCTTTGCCCACTGGAATGGTAATACCCAATGCCGGGCATAGCTCTTCACCAACCGCTTTTACCGCTTCATATAAACCAGCGTCTTCACCAGGATGGCCTGCTGCTGACATCCAGTTAGCGGACATTTGTAGTTGACTGATGTCGCCAATATGAGCTGATGCAATATTAGTAATTGATTCAGCGACAGACATACGTGCCGATGCGCCAAAGTTAAGTAGTGCAATTGGACTACGCTCACCCATTGCCATTGCTTCACCCGCATAGGTATCAAAACTTGCAGCAGTAACGGCACAGTTTGCCACTGGCACCTGCCAAGGACCAACCATCTGGTCACGTGCAACAAGTCCTGTTACGGTGCGATCGCCAATCGTTATCAAGAATCCTTTATCAGCAACCGTTGGCAGGCTGAGTACACGCATTACTGCATCATCAATTTCAATTTTTGATGTGTTAAACGCCTCACCTTCAGCGACTTGGGTTTTAACATCACGGCTCATTTTCGGTGGCTTACCTAGTAATACATCTAATGGCATATCAATTGGTTTGTCATCAAAATGGCTATCGGTAAGTGTTAAATGATCTTCTTCAATCGCTTCACCAACCACGGCATATGGCGCGCGTTCACGCTGACAAATAGCGTCAAATTGCGCCAGCTTATCGGCTGGAACCGCCATTACATAACGCTCTTGTGACTCATTACACCAAATTTCGTGTGGTGCCATGCCCGGCTCATCATTTGGCACATTACGTAATTCAAAGTTACCGCCACGGCCACCATCATGAACCAGTTCAGGGAACGCGTTTGAGATACCGCCCGCGCCTACATCATGAATAAAAGCAATTGGGTTTTCTTCACCAAGCTGCCAACAACGGTCGATAACTTCCTGACAACGACGCTCCATTTCTGGGTTCTCACGTTGTACAGAAGCAAAATCTAAATCTTCCGCAGATTGACCTGATGCCATAGATGATGCAGCGCCGCCGCCAAGACCGATGTTCATCGCTGGGCCGCCAAGAACAATGAGTTTAGCGCCAACAGGGATTTCACCTTTTTGAACATGCTGGTCACGGATATTACCTAGACCACCAGCAATCATAATCGGTTTGTGATAACCACGTACCTCAAGTCCAGCATGTGAGTTAACTTGTTCTTCATAAGTACGGAAATAACCACATAAGGCAGGACGACCAAACTCATTGTTAAATGCTGCACCGCCAAGAGGCCCTTCAATCATAATATCAAGTGCTGAAACAATGCGTTCTGGTTTGCCAAAATCTGTTTCCCACGGTTGCTCAGCACCTGGGATTTTAAGATTAGATACAGTAAAGCCTGTTAAACCGGCTTTTGGTTTTGAACCACGACCCGTTGCACCTTCGTCACGAATCTCACCACCAGAGCCAGTCGCAGCACCTGGGAATGGCGAGATAGCTGTTGGGTGATTGTGGGTTTCTACTTTCATTAAAATATGAATGTCTTCTTGATTATATTCATATTCACGTGATTCAGGATTTGGAAAGAAACGCCCTGCTTTTGAGCCGACCATGACAGAAGCATTATCTTTATAAGCAGACAATACATTGTCAGGATGTTTCTCGTAGGTGTTCTTAATCATTTTAAATAATGATTTTTCTTGTTGTTCACCGTCAATCGTCCAATCGGCATTGAAGATTTTATGACGACAATGCTCAGAGTTTGCTTGGGCGAACATCATGAGTTCAATGTCATTTGGATTACGGTTAAGGGTCGTAAATGAGTCAACTAAATAATCAATTTCATCGTCTGCCAGTGCTAGGCCCATTTCGGTGTTTGCACTAACTAATGCCGCTTTACCGCCTTCTAGAATATCAACACTGCGCATTTTACTTGGCGTTGCGCTGTAGAATAATTGCTGCGCACTCTCTAATGAGTTATTAGCCACTTCCATCATGCGATCATGTAATTCTCCAACAAGCACTTGGTGCTGATCGTCAGATAATTCACCCTCGACGTAATAAGCAATACCACGTTCTAATCGGTTAATTTGGCGTAAGCCACAGTTGTTAGCAATGTCAGTTGCCTTTGAAGACCATGGTGAAATAGTGCCCGGACGTGGCGTCACTAAAATAAGTTCACCAACCGGCTGATGTTCAGCAATCGTTGGTCCATAGGTTAATAGCTTCTTAAGTTTTTCGAGCTCACTTGCATTTAACTCACTGGCTAAGTCAGCAAAATGCATATATTCAGCGTAAATTCCGGTTACTGGAAGATTTAGCTGGGCAAAATTAGCGAGAAGTTTAGTAGTACGAAATTCAGAAAGCGCTGGGGCTCCGCGAAGGATTTCCATAGAGATATTCACCAATTAACTGTGGATGGGATAAAATTTGGCGCTATTATAAGTGAATTGGATCACAAAATTAACCATTTATGTGATATTTCTCACATCGCTATTTTAATTAGCATCTGCTATAAATAGATAACTGCGCTAATTTCTCTATATTACTAGGCTAACACATTGATATCTAAACACTCTAAATTGACGATTGGCCAACAAATAAGCATCGCCATTGGCTGTTTATTGCTGATTTCTTGTACCCAGCCAACGACGGAAACTCATCTCGACAATATTAAAGAAGATAAGGTGTTGGTGATCGGTACACTTTATAGCCCAACAAGCTATTTTGAAGGTGAGAAAAGTGCCATTGGCATGGACAGCGAGTTGGCGCGACAGTTTGCCCAATATTTAGACGTTGAATTGCAAATTGTCTCTAATGCCGATCTTAGTGAGTTATTTAATCAAATGAATGACGGCAAGATAGATATTATTGCTAGCGGACTAACGGTTACTCAAGCGCGTTTAAGTAAAATGCGTTTTGGCCCGCCCTTCTATCAAGTTGCTCAACAAGTTGTTTTTAAACAAGGTAAAAAGCGCCCACGTAAATTAAGCGATTTAACAGGGTCTTTAATGGTGGCAAAAGCGAGTAGTCATGTCGATACGCTGTCTCAACTCAAACTTGAGAATCCTGAATTAAACTGGAAGACCAGCAGCACCCATAACCCTGATGAGCTGCTTAAACTGGTGATTGATGAAGAGATTGATTACACCCTCGCAGACTCCAATGTATTGGCGCGTAATCGACGTGTTTATCCCGATTTAAGTTTAGCGTTTACGGTAACCCGTGATGATTCATTAGCATGGGCGTTAGCCGACAACGGCGATGATTCACTCTTTAGCGAAGTCATTGCCTTTTTTGGTGAACAGCAATCTAACGGTGCACTCGCACAGCTCGAAGAAAAATATTTTGGCCATGTGCAACGCTTTGATTACGTTGACACTCGTGCTTTTATTAAAGCCATCGATAAGAAGTTACCTAAGTATCAAATTTTATTTGAGCTGAACGCTAACGATTTGAAATGGGAGCAGCTCGCCGCGCTGTCTTATCAAGAATCTCATTGGAATCCACGCGCTAAATCCCCAACCGGGGTGCGTGGCATGATGATGTTAACCCTACCAACCGCGAAACAAATGGGGGTAAAAAGTAGGCTTAATGCAGAACAAAGCATTCAAGGCGGTGCAAAATACCTCAAACGCCTATTATCAAGGTTACCAGAGACGATTCCCCAGTCTCAGCGTTTTTGGTTTGCCCTCGCCTCTTATAACGTTGGCTATGGCCACTTGATGGACGCGCGTAAACTAGCACAACAGTCGGGTAAAAACCCCAATAGCTGGAGCCATGTAAAACAAATGCTGCCATTGCTGGAGAAAAAGAAATATTACGGAAAAACCCGGCATGGATATGCGCGCGGTAGAGAAGCTGTTCATTATGTTGACAGTATAAGACGTTATTATGATACGTTAATTGCAATGGACCTTGACAGTAAACTCGCTCCTATTGATTTAGAGTTGGCAGCACGAATCGACTCGTTGCCAGTACCTGCGCAAATCGTTCCAAAAATAGACGAAGAGTTGAAATTAAAAAATTAATTAATACCATTGCATTACGATTAAAAAATACGCTAGATTATAATGACTTGTTTATTTTGTGCTCGCCCTTTGACTTTTGTAGTTTAGCGATAACAACGCAACAGTACTAAGGATGGCGGTTGTTGTTTGCAGATATGGAATATTATGAATCATCACTCATCGACTAAAAGCTCTACCAATCTAACCGTTATATTTACGATTATGATAACGGTTATCGTTTCTGCTATTACCATCTTTGTTACCACTGAGTTGTATAAAAAAGCTAATTACCTTGACGAGCAATGGGATGAATTTCATAACGTTTTAGTAAAAAAACAAAATGTCCATCAAAACCTCTCTTCAGTGTTCACTGACAATGGACTGTTAGGCGATATTCAACGTTATGCTTTTGCGCCTAATAAAATTAGCGAAAGTCACATTAAGTCGCAATTAGAATCTTATAAGGACAGCCTGACTCTTTATCGTAATCTACAGGGACTCTCAGTTGTTGAAACACGCCTTTTAATGACTGTAAATGAAGAAATTACCAAACTAAAAAATTCGTTTTATTTAGCAGTAGCCTTTACTGCGAAAGAGCATGGTGAAAAATCTACCGCAATTGGAAACGCTCTCTATTCAAATCAAGGTCAAGAAGCAATCGATAAATTGTCGCATTTACGCACTAACCAATTCACAGAAGTGTCGGCGCATATCAGCAACGTAATAAGTGAACTAGCGTTGCTCATTGCGGCGAGCCTAGTCGTTTTACCGTTAGTGCTTTATTTAATCATCACGTTGTGGCGCAGCCGCCATAACGTCAGTAAAGATGTATTGGCAAAACACAATCGTCAAGAATTAGACAAGATTTTTCGCCATACAGCAGTACCAACGTTAATCGTCAACCGCTCAGGTGACATCGTTAACGCCAATACAAAAGTTTGTGAATTAACGGGCTATAGCATGAGTCATCTGATGTCTAAGCACCTTGAGCAGCTTATTGAAGAAGCGCCTTCAAGCATGCTAAATCAGATCATCTCATTTTCTAAAGAAAGCATAAAAACCAATAGCGCGACCAAATTAATTACCAATAAAGGTGATGTGTTGCGGGTTGATATCGATATCACGCAAATTAAAGACGGTTCTGATCTATTGTCCATTGTCGCCTTTCACGATATCGAAGAAGCCGAGCAACAGGCTGAGCGCAGAGAATGCATTGCCCGAATGAATAACTTTTCTCAAAATGTTAACGGCATTGGAAGCTGGCATTGGGAATTTGGTACCGATAAATTACTGTGGACGCCTAAGACGTACGAAATTTACGGTTACAGCAATGATGACATTGAAATTACGCAAGAACGGATATTAGCGGCTATTCCAGCTGACGAACGTGAAAATGTCAGTAATGCCATTAATGAAGCGGTTATTTATGGTAATGAATTGAATATTTGTCATCATATAATTTTACCCAACGACAATCGATTATTTGTGCATCAACGAGGACATGTAACGTTAAACGAAGAAGGCAAGCCATTATACATGGTCGGCACCATTGAAATCACAGAACAAGACTCAGAAAAAGCAATGATGCGAGATATGTCTGAACGTGTATTTGATTCTTCACTTGATGCTATGGCAATCACCAATCAGCGCAATATTATTCTAAAAGTGAATCAAGCGTTTGTGAAAATGACAGGCTTTAGTGAAGATGAGGCATTTGGTCAAAAATTGTCATCAATTAATCGAGCGAATTTCTTTGATCAATGCATTTACGACAATATAAACGAGCAAATTAAGAGCAATCACAGCTGGGATGGCGAGTTATGGAATGTCAAAAAGGACGGAGAAGTTTATCCAACCAACCAACACATATGCGCATTATCATTCGAGAATGACGAAATCAGTCGCTACTTGTGCACGTTTAGGGATATAAGCGATCATAAAGCCCTTGAAGAGCGAATTATCAACAGTCGAGCAGTAGACCGCGTTACCATGCTCCCTTCACGTTCTGTTCTGCAAGATCGACTAAATCAATCAATAAAGCGCCATGAACGAGATGGGCATCAAAGTGCGGTGTTAGTTATTTCTATAAATCCGTTTTTAAATGAGCTCAATGAAGCAAATCATGTCAAAGCGATTAAGGTGTTGACTCAACGTATAACGCAAATTACGCGTGATCATGACACTATTGCGCGATTTGGCCGTCAAGAGTTCTCGGTACTACTCGAAGGCCTCAATCTTCCAGAAGATGCCTATATCGTGGCTGATAAAATCAAAATGAAATTAACTGAAGAACTGACGATAGGTGATGAAATCATCGAACCCAAATGCGCTATTGGTATCAGTTTACACCCGCTACATGCAACCAGTGATGAAACACTAATTCAATACGCTGATGCAGCAATGCAACAGGCAAAACTCGATCATAACAGTAGTATTCAAACCTTTAATCAACACATATTGGGAATTTATAATAGCGAGCAACACCTTAACGCACAGCTTAAACGTGCTATTGACCTCAAGGAACTGGCGGTTAATTACCAACCAGTCATCAATTTCGATAATCAGCAAATTTCTCGATGTATCTCCCATGTCAGATGGCACCACAGAGCATATAACTCTCAAGACACGAAAAAGTTTATCGCCTCAGCCAAACACGGCAGTTTAAGCAAACCACTTCATGATTGGTTATTAGAAAATGCCATAAAGTATGCAACCCAATGGAGTAATTCAGGGCTAGAAAAGCTTGAGTTGCAAGTAAAGATTGTAAAAGATCAGCTAGACGAACCTGGTTTCAGTCAACAAATTAAACGTTTACTTAATACTTATCAATTTGCTCCTTCCCAATTGGTGCTCGAAGTAACGTATGATGCGATTCAATCCAATGACTCGGTGATTGAAGAGTTCAAATCGTTGAGTGAAGCAGGTATTAAGATCCTCGTGGTAAATATACCAGACGACCCACAGGCGTTTGGGATTTTAAAGTCTCACTATATTTCGCAAGCCCATACACACAGATTGTCGATTTCCGATGAGCAATTAACGCCTGAAACAAGTGCTGACTGTGATCGTGTTTTGAACCAAATCAAAGAAATGGAGATTTATCCCACTAACTATAATTGGTCTCAGCATACGTTCGTTAGCCAATTTAAAGACGCCTCAACACGTAAGCAAAAAAGTATGTTGGTTTGTGGTTCAATCGACACTAAAAACCTTATTACACTTGGTAATAGACTACTTAATACCACGACGTAGGGAAAGTAATTTGCGAATAATGAAGCAAACTGACTATTCACAAATTGGTACACGTCGCACGATCAATATTGTAATTCACAGTAATTTAGGCACAATGTGCCCTCTTCTTAATTTCTAGCAGATAGAGCACCAATTGCTTTCGGAGTATTTCAATGACTCAACTAACCCACCTTAACCACCAAGGTGAAGCCAATATGGTTGATGTAAGTAATAAAGACATCACAGTTCGTGTCGCACAAGCACAGGCGATAATCACCATGTCACCAGAGACTTTATCTCTGATCACTGACGGCGAGCATGCTAAAGGTGACGTTTTTGGAGTCTCGCGCATTGCAGGCATTCAAGCAGCCAAAAAATGTAGCGATTTAATCCCATTATGTCATCCGTTGATGCTGTCTAAAGTTGGGATAGAGTTTACAGTACAAGCGGAATCAAATAGCGTCTTAATTGTCAGTCTCTGTAAGCTAAGCGGGAAAACGGGTGTTGAAATGGAAGCGTTAACAGCCGCTTCTGTTGCAGCATTAACATTATTTGACATGTGTAAAGCAAGTGATCCGAGCATGATCATTTCTGATATTAAGGTATTAGAAAAACAAGGTGGAAAGTCAGGGTATTGGACTATTTCACCATAATCGTGACGTATTTTGTGAAAAGGACGTCTTCTTTTGTTAAATAGACGCCTTATAGCACTATCTTCGATAGTGTTGCGCTCAAGCCGACTTATTCAAGCGACTGGGATACATATACTTCTATTGATGAAGAGTCTCTTGATGATTATGTCCCCAAAATTCATAACCTATTTTAATAGCAGAGTAACCAATAGCCTTAAAATGCGACAGATTCAGAAAGACAAATGATATTCGATGTTCAGATTCGTTAACCTATTTAAATCTCGACTCTTTTAGTGGTAGATACACATCATAAACCGAATGCAGTTAGGCATAGAGGCAATAGCTATCAGATCTAGTACTGATACAGGAATACTGCTTATCGACAATTTAGATAAAACGAAAATACAGACATCGGTTAAACGCTACGTGCCGGATCAAAAATCGTGGCTACTTGAACGAGAGAGTAACTAGAATGCTTGAACCTATCGCGTCGGTATCTATGACAAGTGTTCCACATTTGATTGGTGCCATTATATTCTTTTTACTCGCAATAAGATCAGTATGCGAATCCATGGGTTCTAACACTCGCCGCGCAAATCGACATCTTGGATTGATTTTTACTTGCTTCTTCATCTTACTAAGTGATGAATTCATTCGAACAAACATTCCATTTACAGTTTGGAATGAAACATTAATATCTCCTACACTCCTACTAATTGGACCGTTAACCTTTCTCTATACATCATCAATGCTCAATGGAGCTACAACGGGCTCATGGCGACACTTTCTTCCATTTATTATTTATTTTTCAATTATATTCATTAATTATATCATTTTGCCTAGTACTAAGCAGATCCCAACGTCATTGCTTTTTGCTTGTCTCTATTTATCTACATTATTGATATATGTATATATGTCTTTGATTGCTATCAATCGATATTCGCAACAAGTAAAATTGCTATACTCAGATTTAAAATTTCATGACCTATCATTATTTAAAATCTGGACTTCTTTCATCACATTATTTGCATTTTATATTGGGATCGAGCCATTTATCACGTTATGGGTTCAACCTCCACTAACTAATACACAATTGCATTATTGCTTCACGATTTTAGGAATGTTTATTACGTTATTTCCAAATACAACCGCACAAAAGTCATTAGCAGATTTCCCAATACAAGAAAAACAAGACTCTGGAACATCATCTAAAGACGAACTATTAGACATTGTATTTAGGGAACTTAAGCACCAAACTGAAAGTCAGCACTATTATCGTCAGAATGGCCTTACATTATATGACCTAGCCCAATATATTGGTTTTGCTGAACATACAATGTCAAACGCACTTAACCAAGTTGGCACGATTGGATTTTATGATTTTATTAATGATTATCGAATTAAAGAAGCTAAAGAAAAACTAGTATCTTCCCCTTCCCGTGCTGTCATAGATATAGCAATGGACGTTGGTTTTAATTCTAAATCTGCTTTTTATACAGCCTTCAAAAAACGAGAACAACTTTCACCAAGCCAATATAGAAAATCACAAGTAAAAACACATTAATTGGCTTACAAAGACGTCTTTCTGCGCTAGAAAGACACTTGATAAGCCAAAATTATCAATACTGAGTTCTTCTATCATCAAGAGATACTCAATATGTTTTTTCATAGTCATCATCTAAATTTAATTAGGCTAACACTTTTTGCTGTTGCAATTATTACATCCCTATCGTCTATCGCTACAC
>MPDF01000109.1 GCA_001874365.1 Gammaproteobacteria bacterium MedPE
CCAGTATTAGCAACAAAATATTCAACGCTAAAATAACCTGCTAACTTCTCACTTTGATAAGACATCGTAAGTTTGACACCACCAGCTCTCTCATCAACATCTATTTTCTCCAATCGCAGTGATTTAGACATCCCTTGCCACACACTCCCCCAGCGATTCATTTTATTACCTAAATCATTATCAGTAGGTGCACGCCAAAAGTTAGGTTTTAAGGGACTGGTTAACAGTTTTTCACTCGCTATACTGATTTGTGTCAACCAACCGGTTTTGCGATTGAACACATAAGAAATATTTCCAGTGGTTAGCTCTATTTCATCGTTATCATTTCGCTGCATAACGTGATGCGTTATACCACTTAATTTATCGGCTCTAAATGTCACAGGTAGTTTGAATTGCTCCACAGCTACTTCATGTCCAGCAGGTAGAATAGTGTCATCACCTCTACGCTGTGCCTGCTTCGTCACTGCACCTATTGTTAAAAAGTATTCTTTGGCGTCTGATTCAAGAAGTTGTGGAAGATTGAGCGTAAACTCTTTAGATCCTTGCGCATTAATTAACGGCATCGGCTGCACAGCTGAGTGAATTTGTTCGCCGTCTGCTTCAATCACCCACTTCAAGGCCTGCTCACTTAAATCTTTAAAGTTATAGCGATTATTGATTATGATTGTTCCTCGCACAGCATTAAACTCTGTAAAGCGCACAGGTTGATAGACTTTTTTCACTTCAAACGCGTGTGGATGAGGCACTCGATTTGGGTTAACCAAACCATTATTCAAAAAGTTGCCATCGGTTGGTAGTGTTGGATGAAAGTCTCTACCATAAGCCCAAAATTTAACGCCGTTTTCGTCGGTGTATTCAAGCGATTGATCAACCCAGTCCCAAATAAAACCACCTTGTAGCACAGGATAGCGATCAATCACCTCCCAGTAATCTTTTAAATTTCCCACTGAATTGCCCATCGCATGTGCATATTCGATCATAATTCCTGGACGATATGGTTTAGACTTAGCATACTTTTCTAAACGCTGAACTGAAGGATACATCGGCGCAAAAATATCAGTATAGTGATCTTCGCCAGCAGGCTCGTATTGCACAGGCCTTGAAGGATCGCGTTGCTTGATCCATTGATATGTTGCTTCAAAAACTTTGCCTTCGCCCGCTTCATTACCAAGTGACCAAATGATAATTGACGGGTGATTCTTGTCTCGTTCAACCATGCGTTTCGTTCTATCAAGGTGGGCGGGAAGCCAAGATAACTCATTACCTATTTGAGTCTTAGCGTTAATAGCAAGCGGATGTGATTCGATATTAGCTTCATCGATAACATACATCCCGTATTGATCAGTGAGTTCATACCAATAAGGATTATTTGGATAATGACTAGAGCGTACCGCGTTAATATTGAACTGCTTCATCAACTTAATATCTTGCTCCATCGATATTTTTGAAACGACATGACCTGTTTTAGGTGAGGTTTCGTGTCGGTCAACACCGCGGATTGTAATTGCTTGGCCATTAACTTTGAGCTGTGCATCCTCGATAGTCACTTCTCTAAATCCGATGTCTTGACGATGTGTTTCCAATACATCACCGTCAGTATCTTTCAAGGTGACCAATAACGTGTATAAATTAGGCTGCTCAGCATTCCATAATCGAGGCTGGCCAAATCCTTTACTTAATGAGATTTTTTTCTGACTCTTTTTCCCAACAGATATCGTTTTTCGTCCTGTCATTATTTGTTGAAGTTGACGACTTGGATCAAGTAACTCAAACTCCACGACAAGCTTATTCGCGCTGTCAGACGCGTAATTATTGACACTCACATCTAAAGATAAGTGAGCTTTCGAGTAATTATCAGATAACTGAGTCGTGACACCGATATCATAAATTCGCTGCTTTGGCGTAGCATACAAATAAACATCACGCTCGATACCTGAGATGCGCAACATATCTTGGCTTTCTAAATAACTAGCATCAGACCAGCGCCGTAATTGCAGCGCCAATAGGTTGTTTCTTTTGTTTATATATTTAGTGATATCAAATTCAGCAGGCGTCTTTGCACCTTGGCTAAAACCAACTTTCTGACCATTTAACCAAACATCTAGAGAAGATTTTGCGGCGCCAACATGCAGAAAGATTTGTTTATTTTTCCATGTATCAGGTATATCAAAGTGCTTTCGATAACTACCAATTGGATTGTATTCTTTAGGCACATTCGGCCAAGTAGTCGTAAATGGAAAGCGTTCGTCGAGATAGATAGGATGGCCAAAACCTTCAACTTCCCAATTACCTGGTACGTTAATCTGCGCCCATTTGCTAGCATCGTAAGTTGGTAAATGAAAACCTTCAGGTTTATCACTCGGCGATTTTCGCCAATGGAATGGCCATTGCCCATTAAGCAGCATGAAACTAGTTGCTTGTTCCTTTGTTAAATGGAGTGCTGCATATTTATTTTCAAAACCGAAACTTGTTGCCCGTGGTGGAAGTTTATTGATTGCAAAAACGCGATGGTCTTCCCATGGCTGGCGTTCTTGATTCTTGGCTACCCCTTGGCTCGATAACGCAACAGTACTAGCAAATAACAAACTGGCAATTTTCATAAAGCAACTCAACCATTAAATTGTATACTTTATATCAAAATAAAATACCACTGTCTTCCAGCAGGCGAAAAAAAACCAGTTCAATAGAACTGGTTTTATCAAGAATAATAAAAACTCATGCATTCGTAGGTTGGTTACATAATCCAGGCAACATAAATTACATAACCCATTAAGGTGAGTACCCCTGCCACTAAATTATATGGCAGCTGCGTTTTAACGTGTTCAATATGATCACAGCCACTCGCCATTGACGCGACGATAGTAGAGTCTGAAATAGGTGAAGAGTGATCGCCAAAAATACCGCCACCTAACACTGCAGCGACTAAAAATGCTGGTTCTAATCCTGTACTTGCAGCTAATGGCATCGCAATAGGTATCAATACTGCAAAGGTTCCCCATGACGTACCTGTCGCAAAAGCCATTACACCAGCGGTAATAAACAACAAGGGGGCGACTAATAATATTGGGAAATCACTTCCTAATAACTCACTTACAAAGGTTCCTGTACCAAATGCTTTTACAGCATCACCAAATGCGAATGATAGTACAAGGATAACAACGACAGGCAAGAGGTCTTTCATACCAGAAGCGCTAATAGTTAAGGCTTTTTTAACGTCAAAGACTTTGTCTTTAAGCAACATTGCCATCAAGATTACATAGCAACTGATCACAGCCCACATAACCGACCATGAACCAGAACCTTTTCGAATGTCGCCATTACCGCTGTATAGCAGTAATCCGATAGTCACGATACAAATACCGAAAAGAGGGATAACTAGGTATCGCGCTTTAGTTGCTTTAACAGCCAACATAGGATCATCTAATTCTGACGTATTGTCATTAAAGGTATTCGCAACACTATTCTTCATTGGTCCAAAGACACGAGTCGAAAATGCAGTGTAGTACACCATCACTAAAATAATAATCGGGTAGAAATTAAAGAAGATAGTATCTATCAAGACACCAACAGTGTCCGCAAGCTGATAGCCATCAAGTAATCCAAGAACATACGCCCCCCAGCCATTGATGAGTAAGAGAATACTGATTGGAGAACAAGTAGAATCAAGAATAAACGCAAGTCGAGCACGACTCATACCGTACTTATCAAAAAGGCTTTGACTCGCGATCCCAGCAGTAAACATGCTCAGATTCGTATCTGTAAAAATACTAGTACCGATAATAGAGGGTAATAGACTTGCCTGACGTTGATTCGTCACTAAACGCTTTTGGGCCAAACGGTCGACAAAAGCATTAACACCACCACTTTGCTTCATCAATGCTAAAAGCGCACCAATTAACAAACTAAAAATAATAATTCGGCGGTTACCATCGCTTGAAACAACATCCCACAAATTACCAAGAGTATCTTGAGTTCCTTGAATGACATCAAGCTGTGCATTGAGCATCCAGGTTAAAACAATACCCACGGTTAGCGCCAAGATCGCATTACGTTTCCATACTGCAATTAAAATAGCCACTACCGGCGGAAGTAGTGTCCAAAAACCTTCAAAAATCATAGTGTTCTCTTTTTTTGCCCCATAGCTTGCTAAAGAAGCGGAAAAATAGCAAGGGATAATATAGGATTTAGAAAAGTCATGCAGCGCAGAAAAGATATACCTAATAACAAAAAAAGGAGCCGAAGCTCCTTTTTTAAACAGTTAGTTGTTATTTACTCTGACGCAGCCTGTGACTGAGTTTCATAAATTAAAATCGGATCAGATTCGCCTTTGATGACCGTATCATCAATCACAACTTTAGTAACACCTTCAACCGACGGTAAATCATACATCGTATCTAGTAATACATCTTCGACAATAGACCGTAAACCACGAGCACCTGTTTTACGGCTCATCGCTTTCGCAGCAATTGCTTTCAAGGCATCTTCTCTAAACTCTAATTCAACATTTTCTAATGCTAATAATGCAGCATATTGTTTAGTTAGTGCATTCTTTGGCTCAGATAGAATCTGAATTAATGCTTCTTCGTCAAGTTCACGAAGCGTAGCTACCACAGGTAAACGACCAATAAACTCTGGAATCAATCCATACTTCACAAGATCTTCAGGTTCAACTTTTGCGAAAGTTTCAGATAAACTATCACCCTCTGCACTTTTCACTTCAGCCCCAAAACCGATACTTGAGCCAACATGTGAACGAGCTTCAATCACTTTATCAAGACCTGCAAATGCCCCACCACAGATAAATAAAATCTTCGACGTATCAACTTGCAAAAACTCTTGTTGCGGATGCTTACGACCACCTTGCGGCGGAACCGCAGCAACTGTGCCTTCGATCAATTTTAATAGCGCTTGCTGAACACCTTCTCCAGACACGTCTCGTGTAATAGAAGGATTATCAGATTTGCGTGAAATCTTATCGATTTCATCGACATAAACTATACCACGTTCAGCCTTTTCAACATCGTAGTCACATTTCTGTAATAGTTTTTGAATGATATTTTCAACATCTTCACCAACATAGCCAGCTTCTGTCAATGTCGTTGCATCCGCCATGGTAAAAGGAACGTCGAGCATACGTGCCATAGTTTCTGCGAGTAACGTTTTACCACTACCTGTAGGACCTATAAGCAAAATATTACTCTTTCCTAATTCAACACCATTGGTTTTATCAGCAAACTGTAAACGCTTGTAGTGATTGTAAACAGCCACAGACAACACTTTTTTAGCGTGTTGTTGGCCAATTACATAATCGTCTAAATTATCGCGGATCTCATGAGGCGTCGGAAGTTTTTCCGGCTCATCGGTTTCTACTTTTTCTTTAATTTCTTCAGTGATGATATCAGTGCATAAATCTACACACTCGTCACAAATATAAACTGAAGGACCGGCAATTAACTTTCTTACTTCATGCTGGCTTTTGCCGCAAAAAGAGCAATACAATAATGCCTTGCTATCGTCATCGCCACTAATGATGTCTGTCATCTATCATCCCCACTGGATCTTTCTCTTGATTTCATCAAGTTTAACACTGCATCGTATAAACCGCGAATGATGGTAAATTTAACCCAACATCATTCACTAATACTCTACCTATCGTTTAGTTAATATGGAGTCAATTAAGCCATAATCAAGGGCTTCTTGACTACTCATGAAATTATCACGATCAGTATCTTTCTCAACAACTTCCAGCGGTTGGCCTGAGTGCTCAGCAAGTAGCGTATTTAACTTATTTTTTATACCTAAGATTTCTTGCGCATGAATCTGGATATCAGATGCTTGGCCTTGGAAACCGCCTAATGGTTGATGAATCATCACGCGTGAATTAGGTAAACAATGACGCATTCCTTTTTCACCGCCTGCCAATAAAAATGCCCCCATACTTGCCGCTTGACCAATACATACAGTACTCACTTTCGGTTTAATAAACTGCATTGTGTCATAGATTGACATACCAGCTGTCACACTGCCGCCAGGTGAGTTGATGTATAAGAAAATCTCTTTGTCTGGATTTTCTGCTTCCAAAAACAATAATTGAGCAACAATCAAGTTAGCCATGTTGTCTTCAACAGGGCCAACTAAAAAGATTACGCGCTCTTTTAACAGTCTTGAATAAATATCGAATGAACGCTCTCCTTTCGGAGTTTGCTCCACAACCATTGGTACTAAAGCGTCCATTGGTGATAAATGTGAATTGTGTTGCATGGTTTATATCCCTTAAAAATCGATGTACTAATGATAGTTAGCGTAAGTACGATAGAAAGTTAAATACTGAAATGTGAATACCACTGCATATGCATAGGTATAACCGTAACCTACGATTATTTACGCTATAAGATAACCATTCATCAGGCTAAAAACAATTACTATCTTACAAAATAACTTGCAAAAATAGCGCCTAAATTCAAATAAGTGAAGAAAGGCCCAAAAAGTACTAGAACATAATTTTTAGGCATAAAAAAACTCGCGTAATAATACGCGAGTTTTTCAATCAATCGAGTAGATTAAGCTTGTTGCTGAATCATATCGTTGAATTTTTTCTTAACGTCTTTAACTTTAGCTTGGTCTAAAATGAAATCAATTGCTTGATCTTCTAATGCAAGATCTTTCATTTGTTGGCTAAGTTTTTCGTCTTTTGCGTAATGCTCAACAACTTCACTTGGATCTTCGTAAGCAGAAGCCATTGTTTCAATCATGTCTTTTACGCGTGCTTCGTCAGCTTCTAATTTGTTAGACTTGATAACTTCGCCTAATAATAGACCAACTTTAACACGACGTTTAGCTTGTTCTTCGAACAACTCATCAGGTAGTTGCGGTGCATTGTTAGGATCAATTTGACCACCAAAACGTTGCATTGCTTGCTCACGTAACACGTCAATTTCACCTTTTGCTAAAGAAGCAGGGATTTCGATTTCGTTTACATCAACTAAACCGTCGATAACTTGTTGCTTAACGTTGTTTTTAACATTTTGGCTAAGTTCACGTTCCATATTCTTACGAACATCGCCTTTTAATGTCTCAATTCCGCCTTCTTTAACACCAAACTTCTCAGCGAACTCATCAGTTAACTCAGGTAATACTTGATCTTCAACTTTCTTCAAATTGATCGCGAAAACAGCTTCTTTACCTTTCAGGTTTTCAGCATGGTAATCTTCAGGGAAAGTCACAGTGATATCAAACTCTTCACCCGCTTTATGAGTCACGATTTGTTTCTCAAAACCTGGGATCATACGCTCTTCAGAAAGGTTTAGAACGAAATCTTCAGCTTTACCACCTTCGAACTCTTCACCGTCGATTGCGCCAGTGAAATCAATAGTTACGCGATCAGACTTTTTAGACTTACGCTTAACTTCTTTGTAAGTTGCGTGTTGCTTTTGTAATGTAACTAACATTTCATCTAAATCTTTGTCAGTTACTTCAACAACAGGCTTCTCAACTTTGATTTTATCAAGGTTAGCAACTTCAACTTCAGGGTAAACTTCAAATGTAGCAGTGAATTCTAAATCGCTACCAGCGTCATTCTTAGTTACTGCTAACTGAGGCATACCAGCTGGGTTTACTTTTTCAGCGACAACAGCTTCGAAGTAATGACGTTGCATTAACTCGCCAGCAACTTCTTGACGAACTGCTGCGCCGTAACGTTTTTGGATCACTGTCACTGGTACTTTACCAGGACGGAAACCGTCAATGCGTTGAGTTTTAGATAATTGCTGAAGACGTTTTTTTACTTCAGTATCAACAGTAGCGGCTTCAACCGTAATAGTTAGGCGGCGTTCTAGGCCTTGAGTCGTTTCAAGAGAAACTTGCATTGCATACCTCAAAAATATCAAATGGCCCTAAGGGCTTCTTACATTAACTACGTTAAAACAACGCGTTAAGTTATCTAAATGCTGTTTATTGTTCTTATATTCAACAAAAAACCAGCAAGACTATGGTTTTCGGACGCGACATTATAACGATGCTTTGTGCGTTAGTCGAGCCCTAATAATTTGCCAATTAAACTTCGAATTATTATACGAATATATCGGGATGATTTTTCCTAATTCAAGGCCAAATTCAACATTATTTAAACATTTCGAAACATCCTACAAAACCACTAACCGCTTTGTTTATGCCATGAGTTAGTGCATAATAATTTTTTAACAAATTATTAATGTATTTTGGAACCACACCATGGTTGATAAGAAAAGTAACAACGTCAGTACTGATGACATACTGCTAAAGCTATGTAACTCAGTTTCTGGAGTTCTCACCAAAGCGTCTCATAGTCAGATTCATCACGCAGCAATGGTTCAAAAAATAAAAAAAACCAGCTTAAAACCCGACATTGGTTGTTTTGTGATTTTTGATGGTGGCTTTTCTGGTTTAGTAATTATTAATTTTACCGCAGAAGCAGCATTAGAGATCTACCGCGGTTACTTGTTAAATATGGGACTACCAGAAACAGAATTAGCCACAAGTCATACATCTGACGAAGTCAGCAATGTAATGGGCGAGCTAATGAATCAAATATTGGGTAAGTTCATTTCAACGATAAGCCAAGAATTACAGACATCTATCACGCAAAGCCAGCCTAAAATGCTGACGGTCAATAAGCAGTTAGTTATTTCCATTGAAGCAAATTTAGATGAACCGGTATCGCGCAGAGTTTCATTTAAGACAGCGCAAGGGAATGTTTTCTATTTAGAACTTTCGATAGACGACACGCAATTTTTGCAAATAAAAGAGTTTGAAAACGTCGATACATTTGATCCTGATGAGCTACTTGAGCAACATCAAAACGCAGCGCCGTCTCCAAGCCCACAACCCGCAGTTGAGAGCGGCGGAAACGATGATTTATTGGATGAATTAGGAATTTAACAGATTCACTAAATCAAGGATGATGTAGGATGAATAATGAAATTTTTGAATCTATTATTGAAATTACATGCCAAAAAGACACTGATTCATTAGAGTATTCTTTAGCTGCAACATTAGCAGAATTAATTGATATAAGTGAGGTTACATTTCTCAATGTACCTCACAAAGGACAACCAAGCTATTTAACCTCACAACTGAAGCTTACAGTAACATCTGAAGGAAGAAAAAAGCGTTATAGATGGGATAATCAAATGATAAATGTCGACATAGACAGGCATTCTGAGACGGTCATCACGCACCATCAGCCTCTGAGTATTAAGCGTGATGATGGCTATATTTATTATTTCCCAATTGTCATTAGTGACGAGCTTAGTTCTATTTTAAAAATACGTAGTCTTCAAGATATTTTAAAACACAGCGACCTCATCAATGGCTTCATTCGCATTTATCAAAACTATCAGGTCATACTCACAGAAAATGAACGTGACAAACTTACCGGATTACTAAATCGGAAAACATTTGAGAACAAACTCAATCGTCTTCTAAAACCAAGAGATGAATCTGTTATAACAAGTCTCTTTTCAAAGTGCTGGTTAGTAATGATCGACATTGATCATTTCAAATCAGTAAATGATAACTTTGGTCACGTATGCGGCGATGAAATATTGTTGCACCTTGCACAACTCATGAAAAATTATTTCATTAATAATAACTTGTTATTTAGATTTGGTGGCGAAGAGTTCGTGATTATTCTAGAACATATGCCAATAGAAGTCGCAATGGCGACATTAGAGCACTTTAGACATTTAGTCTCTGAGTTTAACTTCCCATTTGTTGGTAATGTAACCATCAGCATGGGGTTTTCACAATTTTGTGTCGATGACTTCCCGCCATCAATTCTCGATCAAGCCGATAAAGCGCTCTACTATGCCAAACAACACGGCAGAAATTGCCTTTATAATTATGAGCAGCTTATCTTGGAAAGAAAACTCGAACAACTGAAAGAAAATGGTTCGGTAGAGCTATTTTAGTCCCCACTAATATGACTTTCATAACACCTATGATCTACACTTGGTTATTTCCGCAAGATTAAATCACAGTAAACTATAAACAGCATAAAAAGCGATTAATCATCAAATGATAAATAACAGTATAAAAGGTCATTAACTTTATTGAAGTTATGTTTAAGAAAGAGTTTAAGTGAATCTAGAAGAAGTGGTCGGTGATAGAGGATTCGAACCTCTGACCCTCTGGTCCCAAACCAG
>MPDF01000011.1 GCA_001874365.1 Gammaproteobacteria bacterium MedPE
TTCTTGTGTCACGTCATCAACCGTTGGAATAACTCTATTTGGAACAATTAAAATATGAGTGGGTGCTTTAGGCGTGATATCTCTGAAGGCTGTCACGAGATCATCCTGATATACCATATCAGAGGGAATTTCCTTGCGGATAATTTTACTAAAGAGAGTTTCTTCACTCATAATAAGTCCTTAATTTGACGAAAAAATGATACCCGTACGACATCTAACAAATGAGTGTAAAGTAATACGGATAGAGGATTAGAAGTGTAACTTAAGTGTTGAGGTTGACGCTAGCGCTTTGGTACTAAAAGCTGAGGATCAATTCGCTGATTCATCCAGTTCATCCGCCAGTCTAAATGGGGGCCCGTCGAGCGCCCTGTATTACCGATTTCGGCAATGAGATCCCCTTGTTTTACCGTATCACCGGCCTTAACATGCCCTTTACTCAAATGGAGAAAAGTGGAGCTGACGCCCATACCGTGGTCAATAATTAAGGTGCCGCCCGAATAAAACATATCCGGTACGTATAATCGCACGACACCATCGGCAGGTGCGACGACCTTAGTACCAATCGGTGAAGCCATATCAACGCCATAATGAGGACGACCCATTTTGCCGTTATAATAACGAACGGAGCCATAGACACCGCTAATTCTACCTGGCGCAGGCCAGATAAAAGATTGCGTAAAATGTTGTGCATTGGACCAGATAGCGCGCGCCGCTCGCACTTCTTTTGCATCTTTTTTAGCTCGGGCGACATTTTTAGGATTTGGGTTGGTTATCTTTTTACTGATACCGGTCACCCGGCTTTCTCGATATTTGCGTTTAGCTAACTCAAAATCAACCGCGTTTGAATCACCCTCAAATGTAATGGTTAACTTTTGCTTAACAGACGCATCGCGCCCAAACCCCAGTACAAAAACGCCGTTACCATTTACTTTTACCGGAACATCATTAAGTCTAACTGTTGAGGATAAACGCGTTTTACCAATCAGCATACCGCCTTGGATAAAATCACCTGATAGAGACGTATTCGGTGTCAACTGACGTTCTTCCCCCATTGCATTGATTGATAAAGTGCAACAAGCTAAGACCATTAACGGCAAACGTCTCTTCATTGATAAATATCCTTAAATTGTCTAAATAAACGACTATTTTTCTATTTTGGCGCTGACCATTGCGCCTTTATCGACACCTTCATAGCCAATTACGCTAATTTCATCGCCAACATTTTCATTCGCTAGCGTATGCGCGACAAAATGAGTAAGTTGCTCAACGGTGGTATCAAAGTCAAGTATTTCACAGACATCGGCTGGGATCATAAGTTCAAACCGACCTTGAGGCGCATCGTAGGCAACACTATATAAATTTGGGACATGGCGCAGCGCTTCCAGTGCCTCTGGCACAGTAATATCATCACTCGTGACCATGTCATCTTCGGTTATTAAATAAATGTCTTGCCAGCGCAGCGCCCAATAGTGCTCTAATGCTTCATCCTTTTCACCATTGCGTTCTATCTCGATAATACTGCGATGACCGTGAGCGATTCGTTGACAATTTCCGTCGTGTTTCTTCAGTCCATGGCTGTAATGATAAAATGCGCCAAAAATTGGCTCTGCCGCAAGCTTGAGTACTAAACCTGTCACATTCTCTGGCAATACCTTCATGATCGCCGTTTCAAGATGCTCAATGATGCCATTCTCGTCGACGACATCTTTGTCGATCAGTGCGAACGCCTCATGCGGACAGTTAAGGTAAATAGGGAGTTGTTCAGGGCGATCAAGTAGGATCTGTGTTGAGTCTTCTAAAATGTTAAATGAAATACATTTGTTTTGAGCAGGAATTAGCAATTTATGATCGACCTCATCATCAATTACCGCTTTAATTTGCTTTTTAACTAGCCCAAAATCCAGCACCATACATTCATCGTTAAGACTCCCATCAAGTTCAATATCGACGATCAGGCTTTCACCGACCATACCACGCTCTTCACAAAGGTATGAGTAATCGATGACCGTTAAATTATTTACAAAAAGTTTCATGAAGTTTCCTACGTTGGGCGGAAAAACAGTCCACCCTATTAAAATTAACGAGATTATAACCAACTCACTGGAAAATTAATCTCGGTAACGAAAATGCGCTATGATTCTGTGATCAAGGCATTGTTTTGTCGACTATTACTCGCTATCACTTGATAGACGTCTTGTCAGTTGGTCACGTAAATTAGGTGGGATACCAACAATGGTAACCGTGTCATTGTGTAAATCAACAACAACGCGCTCCCCTAAGTGTTTTTGTTCAAAGCCAACCGTTACGCCACCGCCAGTACCAGAAAACTTTTTGAGCTGGCGTAATGTTGTACGGTCACCGGGTATTTCGTCTTCGAGTTCATAGCCTTGTTGATTCACAAATTGGTAGAGGCCGCTTTCGCCGTCGCTGGCCACAGAATTGGATAGTGATTTTATGCCAATCTCTTCACCACTATCAATTTTGTCTTTACAGTAATCAAATACTTTCTCTCGGTACTGCTCTTTTTCGCTGCGATCAAACTCATTCGCAGAACAATAGTCTTCAACGGCATTCATCAGACTTTTGTTTTGCTCTTTAACGTTAATGCCTTCTTTACACCCCATAAAGTCAAGAAAGAAGTCCGATACCTTACGTCCTGCTCGACCGCGAATAAATGAAATGTATCGATTACAGTCAGGCTGCGCCTGCCACATCGTTAAATCGATGCGGGCTGCTAACTGTAAATTATTGAGTTCTAAGTGCTGATTTGCACTAACTTCTAACGTTTCGTCAACGGCAATTGAATCTTTTGGAGAAATTAACGCTACGAATAAGTAGTTACTGGCGACATGGGTATAATTAGCAAGCATAAGATAGCCTTGCTCGGCGAAGTTATACTTCATCAACTCCGTTTGTAGTAACTTGATTGCTTGTTGTGAAAAAGAAACAAAGTCATTGTCTTGGTCTAGATAGTCCGTTAATGCACGGGAAAATTCTTGCTCGCCGTCACCGCCATCAGCGAAAAAACCGTAACCCTTGCCCTGTTTACTGTTGTAGATACGGTGTAATTCGCTCACTAAGGTTTCTACGTCGTGGTTCAAAGATAATACTTGATCGCGCGCTTCAAAAGTAACGTCACCGTCACTGGTGGTGTTAAGTTGATGTAAAATGATATGACGAATCGATACACTCATTTGATATTAGTCCCAAGCCAAAATTTGCTGTATTATAGCCGTGTTTTATTCCAATTATCCCGAAGTAATTGTCTACTTTAGATAGATTGTGCAAATTAGCATCATCTCATCAACGAATGACAGAACTTCTTAGTCAATTAAGAGAGCAACATGGCTGTAAATTCAAAATACACTAACGAACAAGTCGAAAGTTTAATCATGCAATTATTAACTGTTTTAGAAAACAGTCAATCAAAAGCAGATCTAAGTTTAATGGCCTTAGGGAATGCCGCGACGTCTGTCATCAATAATAGTGTTAGCCCTGCCCAGCGAAAACAAGTTGCTGCTAGCTTCGCCAAAGCCCTTGAAAGCTCGGTTGAAGTCGATCTTCACTAATTTTGAGTAACTAAATGAAGGCACGCACGATTATCCAACTTGCGTGCCTTTTTAGTGCGTGTGATAATCTGCTGATTACTAATATAAATTTCGCTAATAGATAGAACATCTTATGGTAGATAATTCAAATTCATATAAAGACCGAGTATCCCGACTTATTAGCTGGGGCCATTGGTTCATGTTTGCCAACATATTATTAGCGATGTTAATGGCGGTTCGGTATATTTTCGCCGCTGATGGACAAGCAACATTTATCTCGGTGTTTTATGTGCTGATGACTTGGGTTGGGCATTTTGGACTGTTGGGCATCATCTGTTATGTCTTAGTGCTGTTCCCACTGACCTTTGTTTTTCCCTACTCCCATATATTACGGGGCGTTGGTGCAGTGCTAGCGACCCTTTCGATTGTCGCACTGTTGATCGACGGCAGTGTCTATCAAAATTATCAATTACATTTTAATTTATTCGCGTTTGATTTGGACGGATTTAACCTCAATAACACGATTGGCTGGAGCTCGATTAGTTTGTTTTTAATCGCGCTGCTTGTGGTCGAACTTACCATTGCTAATCTGATTTGGAAACGACTCCACATTATTCGCCAATGGGACATTGGCAACAAAGTGACTGCCTTTTTTGGCGCAATGTTTTTGTTAAGCCACGTTGTCCACATATGGGCTGATGCGACGATCTATCGACCTGTTCTATCATTTGATCGCATGTTCCCTTTTGCACACCAATCGACCGCTCGCAGTTTTATAAAACGTCAGGGTTGGTTAGATGAAACTCATCAAAAAGATTTGATGATTAATAAGAGTGCAAAATCTGTGGTTTATCCATTGAGTCCTCTTCAATGCCATGCCACTGATACGAACCTGCTGATCATTACCATTGCCAGAGTCAATGAAGACTTAGTCACACAGCAAATTATGCCAAACTTAGCAATGTTGTCGTCACAGGGATTATCAGCCCAAAATCACATAACTAACTCTCTCGAAGATGATGACGCTAATTTTGGTTTTGAAACGGGCTTGCCAGCGATTTATCGTCCCGCATTTTCGGCGCAAAAACTATCGAGTCCGTTAATTGAATTAACAAATCAAAGTATTCGAAAGCGTTTTGGTGTGCATATCGACCAACTCCCTCAAGAAGACGCACTAACCGTAGATAAGGGCAATGTAGCAAGCTTAAGCCAATGGATAAGCGAGCAACGCGGCGCCCCCTATTTTGCCAATATTACGCTTTACGCGAGCCAAGAGTTGAGCATAGGAACCAATGCATTACTTAATTTTGATCATGCATTAACCCAAACAAGTTCAGCACCGCAACGCGTGCTTGCAACACAATATGTTAACTCATTGCATTACACAGACAAATTGATCGGTGAATTACTTAAAGCAGTCGATTTAACAACGACAACCGTGGTTGTTACCGGACATCGTGGTAACGATTTAACGCGATTGTATAATCAATCTTCATCAGATTATTCTCAAGTCAATTTAAAGGTTCCGCTAGTCATTGTTGGGCCCAATTTTGAAACACAAAAAGTCAACAAGGCAACTTCCCACTACGATGTGTTGCCAACACTTTTAAAGAGTCATTTTAAATGTGGCAACCCAGCAAGTGATGTCAGCGTGGGTTATGACATAAAGAGTACTCAGAAATCGGATATGTTTTATTTGGGCAACGCCCATTATTTCTCGTTATACAAAGATGGCAACAATACTCAAATCGACCGTCAGGGGCAATATCGATTCTTTGACAAGCACTACATCCGTCAAGACGATGGCAAGTTGTCATTTCAATCGCTTGTCGATTTAATGGCAAATATCGAACGTTTTGAACCTTAACGAAAAGCACTTACGCAGTAACAGGAATTATAATGGCATATCAGCACCTAAGTGTTCAGCAATTACAAGACATGCTGGCACAACGCACACTCAACATTGTCGATACACGAGATCCACAATCTTATGCATTGGCATGTATTCCCAATGCGTTTAACCTAAATCAAGGAAATTTAGAGCAGCACCTTAGCGATTTAGACATGGATGAGCCACTCGTTGTTTGTTGTTATCATGGAATAAGCAGTCAGGGCGTCGCTCAGTTTTTGTTTGAGCGTGGTTTTGAAGAAGTTTACTCGCTCGATGGCGGTTTTGAAGCCTATCAAAATGCACAATCAACCCGTTAAACACAGTCGCTGATAGACAATCGATAAGGCCAGATTCGTACTGGCCTTTTTTGTGTTTGTTACGATAACCTAAGTGATGCGATATCGTGGTAAATAGAAGCTGAAGCTAGTTCCCTGCTCCTCTTCACTCTCTACTTCAATATCACTGTGATGAAGCGCAAGCAGTGCTTTAACAATCGCCAATCCGAGCCCAGCATTACCCGATTCACTGTCAGTTTTGTTGCTGGCCCTAAAATGTGCTTCAAAAACACGTGGGAGTTGATCTTTACTTATTCCAACCCCACTATCTTGAACCGTAATATGGACCTTTTCTTGATTATCAAAATTGACGAGATCAAATCTGATCACAATACGCCCGCCCGGCGGTGTATGACGGATTGCATTAGCGACTAAGTTACCAAATACCCGCTCAAGTTTGGCAATATCAGCATCCACCTGCAATGAGGTATCTTTAGGACTTACATCGAGTTCAACACCGGCTTGTTGTGCACGTAAGTCAAAGGAATCCATAATATCCTGTGCCAGTTCCGCCACTGCGATTGGCTCTCGATGGAGTTCAACGCTACCAGTTTCTAAGTGGGCTAATTCAAAAACCTGTTCCACCAATCCACTTAGTACTTTAGCATTACGCTGGGCTACATCAATATAATGTGCGCTACTCTCTTCAGCTGAGTCACCGAACTGTTTTTGCCATGTTTCTATATATCCCGTTAACGATGACAACGGTGTGCGTAAATCGTGGGAAATATAAGACAATAATTCTTTGCGCTGTATATCCTTGATTTTTAATTGTTCGAGCTGTCTAGCGATTTTTTCAGACATGTTATCGATCACACTTGCCAAAGCGACTTCCTCATTTGAACTAAGCCAAGAAGTCGAGTTTTCCACAAGGTTCAACCGCTGATTGCGGTGCCAGCGCTGTTCTTCTTGATACATCAGCACGTTACATGTCATTCTCGAAAGCGGTCTAGTGATTAGCCAAATTAAAATGGTGCCAACAAATAACGCAAACAGTAACGCGCTACCCCCTAAGATCAGGGATTCATTTAACAATCGATTATTGGTTAAATTCGCAATAATTTTATCTTCTAGCTCCGAGCCAATAATGACATAGAGGTATCCTTGGTGACGCCCTTCGTAATTAATTGGCGCTGCGGAGAATATTTTTTGACGATTGGGATGGCGAGGATCATCGCCAAGTAATGGAAACTGAACTTCTGGCGAAATAAATGCTTTAATGGGGTCAAGCGAGATTTTATCCCGTTTTATTTTTCCTTCCTCAGCCGCATGAGCAAGGAGGTTTCCTTTCGTATCTGTGACGTAAATCTCGAACGCTGGCCCTAGTAACATCATATTGTGAAAGGTATATTTCAGCGCCTTGGGGTCAATTTCCCCATTCTTTAAAATCTGCGCTTCAATTAACATATGCGCAGCCAACTCTTCATGCAGTGCCTGTGTCGCTTGCTGTTCATAACTTCTTGATGAATTTCCCATAAACCAAAGAAACATCAAAGTAATAGAAACAAATACTAAAACAAATAGGATAATTAGCCTACTCGTCAGTCCTTTAAATAATTGCATGAAGATTCCCATCGATAAGATTAAAGATATTCGAATTTGTATCCAACGCCCCAAATAGTATGAACAACTTTTGGTAACGTGTCGCACGCTTCAAGTTTAGCGCGCAATCTATTGATATGTGAATTTACAGTATGTTCATAGCCAAGATGATTATAACCCCACACAGAATCAAGTAACTGACTGCGGCTAAAGACTTGACCAGGATTACTTGCGAGAAAATGGATGAGATCAAACTCAGTTGAGGTTAATTCAATGGGCGCGTCACGAAATGATACTTTATGACGTTCTGGTTCTATACAAAGATCGCCGAACACAAGGTCTTGTGATGGTGTTTGAACATCAACGTTAAGTTGAGAACGTCTAAATAACGCTCTAACCCGTGCCTCTAGTTCTCGAATGCTAAAAGGTTTGGTGAGGTAATCATCTGCCCCCATGTTTAAGCCCATTATACGATCAGTCTCGGTATCACGTGCGGTTAACATCATAATAGGCGTAGAAGGATCGTTTAAACGTACTTGGCGACAAATTTCCAATCCATCAACCTCTGGCAGCATAATATCCAACATCATGAGGTCGAAATTGCCACTGAGCGCCAATGACAGTCCAGTTTTTCCGTCATTGGCTTTGGAAACTTCAAAGCCAGCATTGATTAAGGTTATTTCAATTAAGTTAGCAAGATCTACTTCATCTTCAACGATTAATATATGCTGGCTCATTTATTTTCCTATTTTATTTAACGCGTTTAACAGTCACCCTTGCAACAAGGTTGTCAAAGCGGTGTGTCGAATCCAACACAGAATCTGGTAAACCATCATCTTGTGTGACAACACCTGGGTGCATGGTGACTTGGTCTGCGCGGTCATCACGAGCAGCATTAAATCCTTCACCTTGTCCCATAGTCGCAGGCCCTGGTATCGTCGCTGCTGTTTCCGAATCCGCTTCTGTACCTGAGTCATAAACGTTTAAACGAAATGACATACTGTCGCCAACATTATAGTTAGTGAGGTCGTGACTATTAAGACCTGTGAAGGCGTCATTTGTATTCACCAACATCGATAAAACTGACAAATTTAACGTGGTATCAGTTGTTTCAATAGTTTGAGTTGATGTTTTGCCAGGGCCTAATGGGTCAGTATCACTTGCTTTATTAACAACGGTTGATAACGCCAGTACTTCAGTGTTGTCTCCCGCTTCCGCTAAAAGTTCAAGTGCTGCATCTGCTGGTTCACCAATACTAAATGGCTTGTAGTCATCATTATGAGTAACTAATGTTATCGGCGACAATGGCTGGTTACTGGTAATGTTTGTAACCGTCACTTCATATTCATACGTTGGTGTCGGTGCTGGCGTTGGCGCAGGTGTTGGCGTCGGTGCAGGAGTAGACGAATTTGAACTACCGCCACAGCCAGCTAACGTCAATGCGGATACACACGCCAGAGCGATCATTGATTTTTTCGGATTAAATAGATTCTTCATAAATCTCTCCTTACTTAACTGTTACAGTTACTCGTAGCACTGGATTCAACCAACGGTGAACAGTATTGCTGACATCACTTTTACCGCCGTCTTGCATTGCATCACCAATATTTCCTGGGTGAATATGAACCGTTTTATTGGTGTCTTCAGTAGATAAACCTGTACCGTTTTCACCAGCATCGCCTAATGGAAACGCTGGGATCCCAAGTTGACCCGGCATACCCGCGCCCATCACATAAAGTTCATTATTGGCTTCAGTACCCGCATCATACGCGTTAACATTGATCGTGTAAGTTCCTGCTTCAGTAGGAATAGTCCAAGCATCAACACCAGCAAATGCGTCGTTCGTTGGTAGTAACATTGCGGTTAGTGAAAGGTGTGTATCTGATTCGGTATTCAGATCAAATTCTGGTGTTGATTTGCCAGGCATTAATAAGCCAGCATTAGGGTTAGCTACTTTGTGACCATTTGCAGCATCGATTTGAGCGCCAAGATCATCAATGCTTCCACCTTCAGCCATTTTCTGTAGAGCAACAGAAGCCGCTTCGCCTGTTTTAAATAGATGAGTATCACTGTCATGACTTGCGACTAGCAATGGCGTAAATACCATACCGTGCGTGAGGTTTGTTACTTTGATAGTTAATTCAGCAGCAGAGGCTGAAGCACTAGACAGTGCGATTAAACCAGCAACGCTTGTAGCGAGTAAAGTCTTCTTATTATTCATGATATTTGCTTCCTTTGATTTAGTGTTGCACTCATCTTAGAAAGCAAATATCCCGAATTTATCGTCAATTTATCACAAAATTATAACAAATTATTTTATCCAATAATTACAACAACTTCGTACAATAATATTTGAGAAATTAGGACTAAAAATGTCGCAACACCCAATAAAGTGTAACTTTGTTCGTCATTGGTGAATAGTGGCAACAACCACAGCCCTAAACCGACGATTAGAAAGGCGAAAAACCAATACAATTCCGGTGTTATTTGATCAAGTAACAACGTACTATCGTGGCCCATAAAGGAAAAACCGAAAATGATCAGGCTCAAAACACTCGTTGCAACACCAATAATTGGTAACAATTGATTAAAAGCAACCAAACGATGTTTCGCCTTTACCAATATTAACTGAGCGAGCACACAACCCGTTACTATCACTGGCAAGAGTACAAAAATGGTTGTTTGCGTAAACGCAACGCCAAGTGCATAAATGCCTAATGGAATTAACGCCCCATAAATCGCTTTATCTGGTATAGCGCGCTTGTTCGGCAGTTTGCCTTGCCAAATGCTCAATAATACACCGTAAATTCCGCCAAGAACGCCAACACCAAGGAACCAGTTAGACAACGCTGTTTCTACCGCCATCATTAAAGAAACAAAAATCACTGTCCATATTGTGATTAATTCCCCTTGAATCCTGCTGTGTTGTCCAGGACACAATTGCCCTTTCTTTAGAATTAAACAGAGTATTGAAAACGCAAAAAACGGAGAAAGTGCAAGAATTGGCACCACGATGTTATAGAAGGAAATATCAATCACGAAATATTCTCGTTATAAAAATTTGCGTGAATTATACCGAAACCTTCAAACTTTACGACAAGGAGTTTGCAATAAATTGCGCTAGCTCTTTTGGACGCATTCCACCGTTGACCATTCCTTTTAATTTACCTTGTTTAAATAGTGCAATAGTCGGCACACCACGTAACTTATATTTAGTCGCGAATGCTTTATTCTTGGGTAAATAGGCATGAGCAAATCTCACCTTGCCAGAATGAGCCTTTGCACTTTTCTTAAATATCTCATAAAAAGATTTACAAATAGAGCAATTGGGGCCAGACATGAACACCACTAACGGTATCTTAGACTTTGACAGCGGCAGAAAATGATGTGGCAGCATTTCGACCACAACACCGTCTAGCAACGATTGCCTGCAATGCAAACATCGTTGATCGCTATTTATACTAGGAATAGAAAGCTTGCAAGGTTTCCCACAAGCACTGCAATTGATTGATAAGTTTGTCATAAAAGCTCTAGTTTGAGATAGAAATTGAAATTTTGCGCTAGCAGTCGTTAACTTCTACATTACACTTACATAAATTCTATGGGGATCGTAGCATTTCGACGTGGACAAGCAATCATTATTGCTCAATGACCTCGCTTGATCCTCTACTTTTCAAAATTATAGAGAACAATATTATTAATCGACTATTTTTTAGCCGCCAAACAACATCTCGACTGGTCTTCTTCCCCAATGCTGATAAACTTTCGTCATTACACTATCAATAACGTTTTCTATGACAAACACTTCTCAACCAACTATTTTGTGGCACGATTATGAAACCTGGGGTGCTGATACGAGACGCGATCGCCCTGCTCAATTTGCGGCTATTCGCACCGATCTTGATCTTAATATCATCGGCGAGCCCATCGAGCTTTATTGTGAATTAGCAAATGACTATTTACCCGCGCCACAAGCTTGTTTTGTGACAGGACTCACGCCTCAAAAAGTCAATCGTCTCGGCATGCCTGAAACGCAATTTATAGAGAAGATTAATGAAATTTTTAGCCAACCCAATACGACAGTAGCTGGATATAATAATATTCGTTTTGATGATGAGATTACGCGGCAAACGCTGTATCGAAATTTTCAAGATCCTTACGCACGAGAGTGGCAAAACGGATGTTCACGTTGGGATATTATAGACCTAGTTAGAACCTGCTATGCGCTGCGCCCCGAAGGTATTGAATGGCCTACTAATGACGATGGCATCGTCAGTTTTCGTTTAGAGCTACTGACCGCTGCTAACAATATCGCTCACGAAGGTGCGCATGATGCGATTAGCGACGTTATTGCGACGATAGAGATGGCGAAACTCATCAAAACAAAGCAACCGAAACTTTTTGATTATGTATTTAACCTTCGTCGTAAGGCACAAGTGAGTAAACTGTTCGACTTGGTGAATTTCACGCCATTAGTTCATATTAGTTCAAAAATTCCTGCGGCTTCTGGCTGTTCAACCTACATTGCGCCAGTTGCTTATCACCCCACTAATAAAAATGCGATGATCTGTCTAAATCTCAATATGGATTTAACGCCACTGTTGGAATTAACGCCACATGACATTGTTGAACGCATGTATACAAAACGAAGTGAACTAGGCGATCTTCTGCCAATTGCGCTAAAACTCATTCACGTCAATAAGTGCCCCGTTATCGCACCAGCGAAAACACTGACTAAGGAAGCTGCCGATCAACATGGCATTGACCGCGTATTATGCCGTAAAAACCTCGATTTATTACTCGCCAATCCACAACTTCGAGAAACGGTTACCCAAGTCTATCAGATTCAAAATGACCACCCTGAAGAAAAAAATCCAGATTTGATGCTTTACAGTGGCGGGTTCTTTTCTCATCATGATAAAAATGCGATGGAAAGACTGCTGCAAACGCCGCCAGAACAATTGCCTGCCGTCGCATTCAATTTTGAAGATAAACGTCTTGACGAAATGCTCTTTCGCTATCGCGCTCGGAATTACCCATTAACGCTATCGGCCTCAGAACAACAACGATGGAATGATTACCGCATGAATACAATGGATGGACAAGGTTATGCATATCAATTAGAAACGCTGGCGTTAGAGCATGGCTCCGATGAGCGAAAGATGGCTATTTTAAAGGCCCTGTTCGAATACGCCAACAGCCTGTAGCGTATTTCATCAAATATACTCGTTACCAGTAAAAGTGTGTGGTTCAGAATGCGGGGATATTAGGCACCTTAATCAGGTGCCCATAATTATATGACTACTTCTGCTTAGTTAAACGCGCGTGCAAGCTCGATGTATCCCAGCGATTCCCGCCCATGTCTTGAACGTCGCCATAGAATTGATCAACGAGTGCAGTCACCGGTAACTTTGATTGATTTGAGCGTGCCTCATCGAGGGCTATACCTAAATCTTTGCGCATCCAATCAATCGCAAAACCAAATTCGTATTCATTATCAATCATCGCATGGTAACGATTTTCCATTTGCCAGCTCTGCGCCGCGCCTTTAGAAATCACCTCTATAACTTTAGCAACATCGAGATTTGCCTGTTTGGCGAAATGAACGCCTTCGGCGAGCCCCTGAACTACACCGGCAATACAGATTTGGTTTACCATTTTAGCAAGCTGGCCAGCTCCAACATCGCCGATCAGTTCAGCGCACCGCGCATAAGCACCTAACACAGGACGAACAGACTCAAAAACGCCTTGCTCACCACCTACCATAATGGTTAATACGCCATTTTCAGCACCTGCTTGCCCGCCAGATACTGGTGCATCGAGAAAACCAATTGATTTACCGTTACAAATACCCGCCAATTCCCGCGCAACATCCGCTGAAGCGGTGGTGTGATCACAAAGGATCGTATTTGCAGTCATGCTTTGTAATACACCATTTTCACCAATGGTCACTTCTCTTAGGTCGTCGTCATTGCCGACACAACAAAAGACGATTTCTGCATTGTCGGCTGCTGCCGCAGGCGTAATCGCGTGGTGTCCACCATACTCATTACACCAATTGACGGCCTTTTCAGTCGTCCGATTGTAAACAACGACGTCATGTCCTGATTTTTGAAGGAAACCTGCCATTGGATACCCCATGACGCCTAAACCTATAAATGCTAATTTCATTGTTTTTCCTAGTATTTGTTGTAAAACGGCCGTAAATAGCTATAAATTTTTGAACTCTTTTTATCATAAATTTGCTGGTAAAGTGTCGCGTTTTCACTCGGTTCAAAACGCTTGCCATGCTTGACCATTGCCTTAGCTCCAGCGCTAATGGTGTCATAAAAACCAACGCCCTTCGCACAGGCTATCGCCGCGCCAAGACCAGACGTTTCATGAGTTTGCACTCTCTCGCAAGGTAAGTTGAAGACATCACTGGCAATTTGCATAACAACGTCACTTTGACTCCCTCCACCACTAATACGAATAAGATCAATTTTTTTAGGAGAAATTTTTTCCAACCTTAAAAGGCCTTGTTTTAATGACAACAAAATGCCTTCTATCAATGCACGATATAAATCAAAGCGCGTGTGATCAGGTGTAAATCCTACAATAGAACCCCGTGCTTCTGGTCCAGGATATATCACTCCAGGTGCCCAAAACGGTTGAACGACCAATCCATTACAGCCAGGAAGTATATCGACAATTTTTCGACAGATGAACTCTTCCGTTTTAATACCAAGCCTTTGTGCTTCTTGAACATCTTCTTGTCCATATTGCTCAATAAAATGACTTAACAACCAAAACCCACGCTGCAAAATAATTTCGTTGATAAAACTCTTCTCGACCAAAGACGGATAAGCGGGCAGATAGCGATAGGCTTCCTTGTATTCTTGTTGGGTAATGGAGACAGTGGCGGCCGTTCCTAGGCTTATACTCGCAATATTAGGAGATGCTGTACCAGATGTTAATGTCTCACACGCTTTGTCCGCGCCCGCACTAATAATTGGTGTGCCAGCGGTTAATCCTGTTTCAGCGTGTGCTTGTTCATTAACCTGACCAAGCACTTCACCAGGTTCGATCACATCAATCATTTGATTTCTAGTCACATCAATGGCTTCCCATTGCCATGCCCAAGGCATGCCCCATTTTCTCTTTTTATAATTAAAGGGAAGATAACCTACTTGCGAGGCGACGGAATCAGCCAATACACCGCTAAGTTTATAATTGAGCCAAGCGGAGAGAAAGCCAATTTTATCGGTTTTTTCTGCTACATCGGGCTGATGTTCAACTACCCAATTACACTCTGATTCACCTTGAAAATAATTCAGGCGCCTAGTCATACCAATCACACCGAATGCTACTTTCCACCACGGTGAAAACGGCGGCAGCTTATGGGCCCGCCGATTGTCTGGCCACATGATTATCGGCCTTAAAGGTCTGTATTCTCGATCAAGATGAATGACACAGTTACGTTGAGTCGTCAGTGAAATACCAATAATCTGACTTGGTGTAATATTCGACTCACGCCAAAGCTGTTTAAGCACCTCGCAGACCTGCTGCCAACAATAATTGGCGTCTTGTTCCGCCCAACCCAGCTCGGGAACATTATAGGGGATCACTTGACGCATGCTCTTGGTAATGAGCTGACCATTGCTGTCGAATACCAGCGCTCTTACGCTCTGGGTACCGTAGTCAATGGTTATAAGATACTGATTTTGTGATGTATTGATATCTAACACTCTTAGATTAATTCAAGCGTTGCTATGGTATACCAATTTTCCTTCTAACCCAACGCCATTAAGCTGCTCTTTTAACTCATAAAAAAAGCCGCTTACATCGTTAGCGGCTTTCTAGATTAGTTGATGTGTAGGTTTACGTTAACACCGTAGTATTAGAACAAGCCCTTTAATTTATCTTTAAGTTTATCTTTCGCTTTTTTCTTCGCTTCTTCTTTTAATTTATCAGCTTGCAATTTCGCCTTCGCTTTTAGGGCTGCCTTTTCTTGATCTAGTTTTGCCTTTAATGCTCCGCTAGTGTCCAAACCAAATTTTGGATCAGTAAAGCTACCAGTAACTTTCAACGGAATTGCAAGCCCAGTTAGATCACTACCGCCATTTTGCCCTTTCGACGTGCCGACTAAATTAACCTTAAGGTGATAGTCCACTAGTTCTTGTAAAATGTCAGCCGTGCCTTGACCATTTAGGCGTAAAAATGGCGCTTCCATTAACAACGCTGTGTTGTTAACAATGCCTTTTTGGATCGTGAATTCACCCGTGAGTGCAGTGAAATCTGTTTTCTTTTCTTCTTCACTTGCACTGCTCCCTAGTGCCGCTTTTGCACTGCGCAATTTTTGAGCGATATTAATGCCGTATAAAGCGCCGTCACGAATAGCAAAGCTTCCTTTGCCTTCTAACCCCTTCTTTATTTTGCTGACTGTTAAGCCACGCCCGTTAGCCACTAGATTAAATTCCGTTGCACCAGCTAGCATATCTACATCAGCGGCATCCTTTAATAACGGAAGAATTTGTACCCCTTTTAATTGGTTATCAATTGAATAACTATTTCGGCCATTATCATGACTAACGGTTGCGTTTAACGTCATGTTTCCGTCATATAAATCAACTGACAGCGGAGCAAGCTTCGCATTTCCATCTTTAACGTTTACATTGAGTAACGTTTGACCAATGTTAATACCTTTTGCTTTAAAACCTGCGATCGTTAGCTGACCGTCAACATCTAAGGTGGTTAAAATACTTAAATCAGGTTCTATTTCAGCTACCGGTTCTTTTGATGGAGCTGTTTGTTCAGTCTCTTCGTTTGCTGCTGGAATCAGTGGATTTAGATCCCATTCATTCCCTTTTAAATCAAAACGTACTTTCGTTTTGTCAAGTAATGCGACAGACGCATTACCATCAATTTTCATACCATTAACATCTAACGATAAATGTTCAATCGTCGCAATCATTGGAGATAACTGAACATTCGCACTGGTATTTAGTGCAATAGTCATCTGCCCTGCCGGTACGTTTTCGCCATTAAGCGCACCATCAACAGATAGGGACTTAAGCGCAACATTTGAAATATCAGCGCTGACGTTCATCATCGCTTGAAGATTTAAGTCACCAACGAATTCCTTCGTCGCGACGCTTAAAATGACATCAAGTGTCGTATCTTTACCCAGTTCAAATGCGCCCAATTCAATCAGTTTGATGGATAAGTCTGTTTCCGTACCGAGCTTTTTATCAATAACGGTAATTAATGTGTTAGTGATATCGATGCCCGCCAGCGCAAGCTTTGGTAACTCACTTTTCGTGTTGCTTTGGCTTTCTGTTGGCGTTTGAGGAGTTGTTGTTTCACTGCCAGCTCCCATACCATCAAGGTTTGTTATCCCTTGAGCATTTGTTTCTAAGTTGAAATTCAGACCATCTAAGCTGAGCTGTCCCAACTTTATTTCACCAGAAAACAATGGCATCACGTCTACAGATACCGACAATTTATCAATCTTTGCTAGGTTTTCTTGACTAAAACCTGGCGCGTTTTTAAGCTCAATTTGACCTGTACCAATGGCAAGTTTTGGAAAAATAACCCAACCAAGATCGCCATTGATTGCCAATTTACGATTGAGAGACTTTTCAGCTTGTTGTTCAATTTCTGCTTTATAGTCGTTTGGATCGACCAAAACTATTAATGCTACAACAGCAGTAATAATTAAGATAAGGATAGCGATAACTATCTTAAGAAAACGTTTCATCTAGATTCCCTGATTAGAAAGTAATTGTGAGTATTATGATAGACAACTAGTCATCACATCAATTCATTTATTGCGTGATTGAGCGGAAAATAAAAAGGCAGCGATAAAAATCGCTGCCTTCTTTTCACAGATTGGTTTAGCTTGGGTAGGCGTCACTTAGCGCTTGATAAACATTATCCGCAAGCGATGCATCACAGGCTAATGCATTTAATGCGTCTGCAAGGTGTTCATTATCTTCGCGATCGTTCCAAACTTTGATGTATGAACCATCTTTATAGCCGTGATCTTGACGGAAGTAATTTAATACATTTTTTCCAATGTACCATTTATAGAGTGCGTCAAAATCAAATTCAACAACTGACATGACTTTACAAAATTCACTGTACGGCATTTCTGACAGGGCTGATTTACCAACCAACGCCTTTGCTAGCGGTAAAAACTGACCAGACTCGTGTTTATTCCCAAAGTGGTCTGCCCAAATCTGCGCACTTTGAACTATTGCTTCGTCAATTGGTAATGCAGGATGACGTTTCAATTCTGCGCTCATTAAAAAGTGCCAAATGTCCACCAGCTCAAGATGGACTTGTTCGATATCAGGTGTTTGATGCTTCCACCATTTCCATCCGAAGTGATCAATCATTTCTGCGCCTTCTACGACGACAGCACAATGCCAATCTTGTGATGGATCGTTAATCCAATCTGGGTTAATTGCTGCGTTAAGTTTGTTTTGCATTTCAAACATTTGTCGAAGTTGCGCAATCATAAATCTTCCTATTATAATGTTGATTATTTTGCAGTGGGCGTATCATAACATGAGTCTAATAATGACTGCATCTGTGCTACACCTTTACGTCTAGTATATTCGATATTGCGTTCTGGGATCATTTCAGGTCTAAGAAAATTACTGAGTGCCTTTGTTATATCGGACTCTCGAATAATATGAAGTGTCGGATACGGCGCCCTATTAGTATAGTTTGCTGCATCTTCCTCCATCTGTTCATCAAAGCAGTAATCGGGATGAAAACTCGCCAACTGATAAGTGCCTAGATAATTATCATTGGCCAATTGAGTCTGGGCACAATCGAGTAAATCAAGGTACTGATCGAAATCCATTTCTGGATCTGAAAAGATCAACAACGTCGTGGCAATTGTTGAGTCATTATCAAGTTGTTGACAGGCATCCCAAAACTTATCGAGATAACGATTGAATCGCGCTGGTGGAACAACCAGATATTGAATTGATTGTGCTTGAACTTCCGCTTTGGCAAATGGGCAAATATTCATTCTAACGATAACTTTATCGACCCAAGCTTTTGTATGCTCAATGATAGCCGCGTGGTTATCTGCAAACTCGCGGCGTTTTTCAACGGTGCTCATGCCTTATGAGGCTTCCTCAATCGATGTAACGTTGTCGTCTTCACACAAATCAGGTTGTTTTCCCTTTAGCGCTTTTTCAACGTTCTTAGCGTTTAGCGCCAAATAGATAGTTAACGATTCTAAATCGTCTTCCTTAAGTTTAGGAAGCACATTGTCATGGCGCAGAAGTTGCTGTAAAAGTTCTGCATTATCGAGGGCTTTATCATAAGCATCAGCGGCTTTCTTATCTGCAGTACGCAATTTTTCTACCCCTCTTTTATCTTTAACAATATATTCGATTTCAATCATTAATCTGTCCTCAGTATTTGAAACTCAATAGTACTGTATATTAAACCAGTATAGCAACCATTTTATTCATAACGCTTATTTTATAAACAAGTCATGAAAATTTTTGCTGGTTTGCTGGGCAAGTTCCTCAACAGAAACCTGTTTAAGATCAGCAATAAACTCGGCTACATCTTTCACAAACGCCGGCTGGTTTTCCTTACCTCGGTGTGGAACCGGCGCTAAATAAGGCGAATCCGTTTCTATGAGTAGGCGATCCAATGGCAACTTACTCACTGTCTCTCTTAACTCTTTAGCATTTTTAAAAGTCACAATGCCAGATATCGAGATGTAAAAGCCCAAATCCATCGCTTGTTTAGCCATTTCATAGCTTTCTGTAAAACAATGCAGTACCCCGCCCACTCGATCAGCGTGGCCTTGCTTTAAAATATCGATGGTTTGCTCTCGAGCATCACGCGTATGAATAATCAGTGGTTTATTTACAGTAGTTGCAACGTCAACATGTTCAATGAAACTTTGGGTCTGCACGTCTATCGTTTCTGGTGCATAAAACGCGTCTAAGCCTGTTTCACCCACCGCAACGACGCGTTTATTTCTGCAATACTCTTCGAGAATGGCAGGATTTACCATTTCCTCTTGATACAACGGGTGTTGACCACAACTCGCATGGATAAAATCATAAGGTTCAATCGTATTGAGCATTGCTGGATAGGATGCTAGGTCAACACTGACACAGAGCATTTCATTGACTCCGTGTGCTAACGCGTTATTGACGACATTATTTAGGTCATTGTTATATAACGACAGATCGAGCCTGTCGAGGTGGCAATGTGAATCTATAAACATATTTTTCTTTAAGTTCTGCTAGTAAGGGTTACATCGTCGATGTTACATCAGCGCCGCTTAGTTTAGCGCCTAATAACTTTTCTATTTCACTACGTAATTTAATTTGGCTCTCATTGAGTGACACACCGAAGCCAACAGGCCGGCCACCTTGTGCGCCGAGAGGATTAATCCAGATCACATTACCTTCAAATTCGGTCGGTTCAAGGTCATCTGGTAACATCACACTCACCTGAATCTTTTGTCCCAGTTCGACTTGTTCCTGACTGATAAAGAATAAACCGCCATGGTTAACGAATGGCATATAGCTTCCATAAAGCTGCTGCACATTCTTAAATTCTATACTGATGGCTACCATTGTGTTCTTCCCTAATCTTCAATTATTCTTTCAGTAATCTCAATCATGATACTGCGTAATTGCATTAAACCATTGAGACCTGTGTTATCTGCTAACTGATGGCGTAACTGATTCATCTTTTGATCAAACTCAGTCAAACTTAAAGCATCTATCTTATTAACGCTTGTCTGCAACGGCAGCGCAAGCAATGAATTATCTAGGTTAGACACTAACTGTCCTTTAGCTACCCAGTGATTAAATCGAATCAACATCATTAAGGATTCGCCAAATATCAACGGATTACTCTTCTCGTTAGCGAGCTTTTCAATTTCTTGTGCCAGCATAATAGCCGCCGAATAGGCGCTATCGAGTTCGCGATTTTGCCACGCCAAATATAACGCATTATATTGGTCTAACAAGGGGGATATCTGCGCTAATCGATCATTCATGAGTGCATCAATAGCCTTTAACGGCGAGTCGCCAAGTAGTGTCAATTGATCGCGAGTAATAGATTTTCCGCTTTTACGCTCAAGCCAATTAAGTAGTTTATCACGTTGCGGTTGTTCAATAAGCATTTTGAAACAACGACTAAGGATCGTGGCAGAAACCTGGGCAATATTCGATGTAGATAACAAAAAGTACACGTGCAATGGTGGCTCTTCTAGGATCTTAAGCAACGCATTTTGGGCTGATTCTGTCATCAATTCAACCGATTCAATAATCACAACTCGTCGTTTGTTCACTAAACCAGTGCCCATCAGTTTTTGGCTAAGGGTTCTAACTTGCTCGATACTAATTTGGTTTTTATTATCCAAACAGCGGATGTGATAATAATCGGCATGTGTGTTGGCTGCATGAAGCTGACAATGTTGACATTCCCCACAAGCTTTACTTTCACTTACGCTAGCACAATGAATAAGTTTAACCAATCGACCGAGCAGCTGTGATTTACCCAAAGACGCACTCGAGTGAAATAGCAGCGCGTGATGAAGCCTGTCATTAGCTAAATCGTCCGCTAACGACAGATATGGTTTTACTAACCATGGATATAAGCTTTGCTGTGGTTTAGTATCAATCATCGATAAGCGCTTATTGATTGTTTGCCGTAATAAAATTGACTAGCGCATCTTCGATGTCTTGTGCGACTTTATCAATTGACTGTGATGCATCAATTTTAACAACACTGTTATCATTACGTGCTGCTTCGAGATAAACCTCTCGTGCCCGTTGAAAAAAGCTCAGTGCATTTTGCTCTATTCTATCAAGTTCACCACGTGCTTGGGCACGTGATAACCCTAGGGTTGGATCAATATCAAGATAGAGGGTTAAATCTGGTTTAAAATCGCCGAGAACTGCATTTTTAATGGGCGCCATTATACCCTTAAGCCCACGTCCACCGCCTTGATAGGCTTGAGACGATAAGTCATGTCGATCGCCAACTACCCACTGGCCCGCAGCGAGTGCCGGTTTAATAACCCGTTCAACTAGCTGACTACGCGCAGCATACATTAGCAATAACTCACTTTGAATGGTGAGTTCTTCATCTGCATGTGCTTCTTTAACGAGTGCACGCATAGCTTCGGCGAGTGGTGTACCACCAGGTTCTCTCGTCGATACTACATTGTTGATATTATGCGTGTTAAGGACAGACATAATGTGACCAATAGCAGTTGACTTACCTGCGCCTTCGAGGCCTTCAATGACGATAAACTTTGACATATTAATCTCTAAATTCTTTTTATTGTTTTAATTTTTCTAAATAACGTTTTGTTGCGCGGTTGTGATCTTTAAGGTTCGTTGAAAATACATGACCACCGTCACCTGAGGCAACAAAGTAAATATAAGGCGTTGTCGCCGGATTGAGCGCGGCATGAATAGCCCCTTCACTGACCATCGCAATCGGTGTCGGCGGCAATCCTTTGATGACATAGGTGTTGTACGCATTTTTATCGCGCATGTGGGCGTAAGTGATATCACCATCATAGACATCTGCCATACCATAGATAACAGTAGGATCCGTTTGCAAACGCATACGGCGATTGATGCGATTGACAAAAGCAGATGCAATGTCTGGTCGCTCACTCGCAATCCCTGTTTCTTTTTCGATAATTGAGGCCAGCACTAACGCGTCGTGCTTAGAGGCTAACGGCACGGCTTTATCTCTTTGTTGCCACAAGGTCGTTAACTTTTGTTCAAGCATGGTATTTGCGCGCTTTAATATCGCAACGGCCGGTGTCTGAGCTGTAAAGTGATAAGTATCTGGAAAGAACTGTCCTTCGACACGGGCGAACCGATATTTCTCTTCATTGACAGAACTTGCCTTAAAGCTTTGAACATAGTCACTTACACGCTGAGCACTAAATGCTATATGTGGATGATCTTTTAAGATCGTCAGCCACTGATTAAAGGTACTGCCTTCAATAAATGTCACTGAAAATTGTTTCTCAATGCCACTGCCAAGTATCTCAAGTAACTGTGTCGGCGTCACATTTTCCGGAATAGCATAGTGACCTGCTTTCAACTGAGCAAGTTCAGGCTGCAAGATAAATAAGGCTTTAAATAGATCATTTTGACGTATTTGACCGTCGACTTGTAATCTATTGATAACTTTATGGGCATTATCGCCTCTAGCAACCACGATATCCGTTGCGTTAAATTGAGATAAGGGTGCTAACGCCCATTGATTTAACCAATAACGTCCACCAGCCAAACTCACTGCTAGTACGATAGTCGCTAGCAGCACTCCGGAGAGCAATCGTTTAAACCAACGAGCAACCGAAGACGATGCGTTATTTCCTGTTGATTGTTGCTGTTCAGCCATTGGTGTCCTTACTATTTAGCACGCTTTGCAGCCTTTGGGTTAATTCACCAATGTGATATTGCTTAGATTCAATGGCCACTACGGGCACTATTCCCATCAGGCAATTGGTCATAAATATTTCATCGGCATCGATAATGCTACTGAGTTTAAACCGATCTTCAACAAGTTGTATATTACTGGCAGTCAAATCAGACAACACTTGTTGACGCATCAGCCCTTTAACACCAGAAAAATCAAGATTTGGCGTATAAACAATCTCGCCGCTTCGCCAAAATATATTTGCCATACTGGTTTCTATAACACAGGCTTGACAATCTAGGACCACAGCGTCGGTCCATTGGTTCTCGTCAATTTGTTGCCTAACTAATACTTGCTCTAGACGATTAAGATGCTTGATCCCGGCGGTTAATGGATTAAGACCGAGTGCAATAGTGCTAACGCCTAAGCCCACACCGTTTTGCTGCCAATCTTGATACATTACAGGCAATGCTGATGTACTAATGACAATTGTTGGTGAGTCACACCCAACACTTGAGTATCCGCGTTGTCCTTCACCACGGGTTACAACGACTTTAATCACGCCAGAGATTAATGACTTAGCAACATTACTAATCTCATCGAGCAATGCTTTAAAGTCTATTTGAGTAATGGCTAAGGCTGTTATGCCTTGTTGCAGGCGCACTAGATGCTCACTCAACAGTTCGCAACGAGCGTTAGTGACTTTAATGGTTGTAAATATGCCATCGCCATAACTAAAGCCGCGATCAGTTACCGCTATCTGATTAGTCGCAACGCCATTAACCCATGTATTACTCATTATTTATCTTGACCAATGCGGCTCGCCACTGCGCCAGTTTGATCTTTATATTTTGCGTTTACGCGTTTGTTGTAAGGGTTCTGCGCTGGGCTTGATAAGGTTTCAAAGTTTAACGCGCCAATCGGCATACCTGCCCGCAAGGCCAATGGCAATTTGCCGGCATTAATAAACTCTAAAACGATGTTACCAGACCAACCAGGGTCAATACGATGGGCAGTCACGTGAACCATTAGTCCTAGTCGCGCTAACGATGAACGTCCATCTAACCAACCAACAATATCATCCGGCAATGTGACAGACTCTAACGTCATCGCCAGTGCCAATTCACCAGGGTGTAAAATAAACGGTTGGTCACCTTCAAGAATGATCTCATCGCTCATCACACTATCGAGTGCATCTTGAACAGCGGCTTTCGGGCCACTAATATCAATAAACGGCGCATTGTGACCTTCAAAAACACGAAATTTGTTACCTAGTCGAACATCAACAGTGACACCGCTGATACTTTCAGGATCTGGCGCTGGCGCGATCACAATCTTTTCTTGCGCGAGATAACTCTTAATTTCTACATCACTTAAGCGCATGCGCTTGGCTCCTTGCGGTGGTTAACGATTTAAAAGACGATGAATATCTGATTTCAACATTTCGATAGCGATGCGGTTTTTACCACCACGTGGCACGATAATGTCAGCGTACTGCTTAGACGGCTCAATAAATTGTAAAAACATTGGGCGTACCGTGTTTTTATACTGCTGTAATACGGACTCCATCGTTCGGCCACGTTGTTCAACATCACGTGATAAACGGCGCATTAAACATACATCTAACGGCGCGTCCATGTAAATGGATGCGTGGAAGAATTTACGTAATTCTGGATTGGTGAGTAACAAAATACCTTCCAGTACGATCACGCGTTTGTTACCCATATTCAGCGTTTCAGGCAAACGAGTATGGGTGGTGTAGCAGTATTGAGGTAATTCAACGGTATTACCGTTCTGCAACTCCTCAAGGTGAGACATCAATAAGTCATGCTCAAGAGATGACGGGTGATCGTAGTTAGTCTTTACGCGCTCTTCCATACTTAAATGGTCTTGATTGCGGTAATAGTAATCTTCGTTGATGACACCAATTTGATTACTACCCACTTCATCAATCAACTCCTTAACGATAGTTTGAGCCAATAAACTCTTACCAGAGGCCGACGCGCCAACAATGGCGATAAAAATACAGTCTTTCATACTATTCTCCGATAATAAGTGATGGAATACTTTGGTTTGTTTTATTTAAATTAATGGCACAACGGACGGCGATAGCTAAATAGGCCTTCGCTGCACCTGAATCTGGTTGCGATATGAGGGTTGGACGACCGTTATCAACGTCGTGGCCAATATCACCACTTAAAGGTAAGTGCCCAACTAATTCGACCTTGGCACGTTGTGCTAATGCCCTGCCGCCTTCTTCGCCAAAAAGATGACTGTGATGACCACAATTATCGCATTCGTGATAGCTCATGTTTTCAATGACACCGATCACCGGCACATCAACTTTATTGAACATACTAATGCCCTTTTGGGCATCCTTAAGAGCCAAATTTTGGGGTGTTGTTACAACAACAGCGCCGCTCACAGGCACGTCGCTGGACATCGTCAGTTGAATGTCACCAGTACCCGGTGGCATATCAACGACAAGATAATCAAGCGTTGGCCACTGCGTTTCATAAATAAGTTGCCCTAAGGCACGTGACGCCATCGGTCCACGCCAAACGGTGGCATCATTTTCATCGACAAGAAATCCTAAGGACATTGTATTTAAACCATGAGCTACCACAGGGTCTAACAATTTACCGTCCTTTGACACCGGTTTAGCCTGCACAGCACCAACCATTGTTGGCAACGATGGGCCATAGATATCTGCATCGAGCAGCCCCACTCTAGCTCCGCCGTGCGCGAGTGCTAGTGCAAGATTGACTGATGTGGTGGATTTACCGACACCACCTTTACCAGATGCAACCATGATGATTTGCTTAACTTGGGTAAGTTTTTCGCTGTGATTAACACGCTTAATATCAATATCAATCGTTAAATCGATGTCAGTAAAGTCAGCTGCGCCGTGAAATAATTCGCTAAAATAGTCGACAAACTCACCTTGTTGGTGAGCACATGGAATTTCTGCACTAATGTCTAACTCGAGGATGCCCTTCTTTAATCGGGCACGATCTAAATTGATCAAGGATAACAACGGTGATGCACTATTAGGAAAAGTCGCTTTTTTCATCAACGATTGAAGCGTCAACACTAGCGATTTATCATTATTGGAGAAAAGCCCCATTTGCATTTAACCTGTCATCTAAAAATTTCGCGCTATTGTACCGAAAAATCATTAACTTTTCGATATATAACGAGGCTAATTTGTTGATGAATTTGGCAGTTAACTAAGGTATTATTGGCGCCATTTCCACGCCTCATAATGTGTTTGTATAAAGAAGCAGCAAATCACGCTAAAATCAGCGACCTTGCTCACAATGTTCAAATCTATACAACCATCATGGCGTTTTCTATTTGAAAAAGGCGATTTACAACGTGACTGCAAAACGACAAATACTAGTGACTAGTGCACTTCCCTATGCCAATGGCCCAATCCATTTAGGGCACATGCTTGAATATATTCAGACAGATATCTGGGTTCGCTTTCAAAAACTACGTGGCCATGAATGTCATTATGTTTGTGCAGATGACGCCCACGGTACGCCAATTATGCTTAAAGCACAGCAACTTGGTATCACGCCAGAAGAGATGATTAATCAGGTTAATGTTGAGCATCAAGCTGATTTTAAAGATTTCGGCGTTAAATTTGATAACTTTCACTCTACGCATAGCGAAGAGAATCGTCACTTTGCTGAAACTATCTATAACAGCTTAAATGATAACGGCTATATCTCGACCAAAACTATCGAGCAGTTATTTGATCCTGAAAAAGAAATGTTCCTACCTGATCGTTTTGTTAAAGGTGATTGTCCAACCTGTGGTAGTGAAGACCAAAACGGTGATAACTGTGACAGTTGTGGCGCAACGTACAGCCCAGTAGAGCTAAAAAATCCACGCTCTGTGGTATCAGGCGCAACACCAGTGTTAAAGGAAAGTGAACATTACTTCTTTGAATTACCAAAATTTGAAGCCATGTTAAAAGAATGGACTCGCAGCGGTTCATTACAAGAAGAAATGGCAAACAAATTAGCAGAATGGTTTGAAGATGGCCTTAAAAACTGGGACATCAGCCGTGATGCGCCTTATTTTGGTTTCAACATTCCGGGAACGACTGATAAGTTCTTCTACGTCTGGTTAGATGCACCAATCGGTTACATCGGTAGCTTTAAAAATCTGTGTGACAAGAACCCTGACATAGACTTTGATGCGTTTTGGAATAAAGATTCAACTGCCGAGTTATATCACTTCATCGGTAAAGACATCATTTATTTCCACAGTCTATTCTGGCCTGCGATGTTAGAAGGTGCCGGCTTAAGAAAACCAACGTCAGTGTATGCTCACGGTTTTGTTACCGTAAACGGCGCAAAGATGTCTAAATCTAAAGGTACTTTCATCAAAGCCCGTACTTATTTAGAACACTTAAATCCTGAATATTTACGTTATTACTACGGCGCTAAATTAACAAGCCGTATCGATGACTTAGATTTAAACCTTGAAGACTTTGCCCAGCGCGTGAACTCTGACATGGTTGGCAAAGTGATTAACATCGCCAGCCGTTGTGCAGGGTTCATCACCAAGAAGTTTGACGGCAAACTTGCAGCAACAGTGTCTGAACAAGCATTAATGGATGAGTTTATTAGTGTGCAAGACGACATTGCTCAGTGTTATGAGCAACGAGATTTTGCTAAAGCCGTACGTCAAATTATGGCGCTCGCCGATAAAGCCAACCAATACATTGCTGACAAAGAACCGTGGCAATTGGTTAAAGATGAAAGCAAGTTAGATGACGTACAAAACATTTGTAGTGTCGGTATTAACTTGTTCAAGGTACTTATCACTTACTTAAAACCTATCGTGCCAAGCCTTGCCGAGCAAGTAGAAGCATTTTTAAATGTTGAGCTCACTTGGGATAGCGTCAATACCCCATTAACAGATCATGGTATCAATAAGTTTAAAGCGATGATGCAGCGTGTTGATATGAAACATGTGGAAGCTATGGTTGATGATTCAAAAGAGAACCTCGAACCAATGAAGGCACCACTTGATCCTAATTCACCGTTGGCTAAAGACCCTATTTCACCAGAAATTAGTTTTGATGATTTCGCGAAGATAGACCTTCGTATTGCCCGCATTGCAAAAGCAGATCACGTTAAAGGCGCTGATAAACTGCTGCGTTTAGAGTTAGATTTAGGCGGTGATACCAAGCAGGTTTTTGCGGGTATTAAATCCGCTTATCAGCCTGAAGATATTGAAGGTAAGCTGACGGTAATGGTGGCAAACCTTGCACCGCGTAAGATGCGTTTTGGCATGTCAGAAGGCATGGTATTAGCAGCAGGCCCTGGTGGTGAAGAGCTGTGGATCCTAAACCCTGATGACGGCGCTCAACCGGGAATGCGTGTAAAGTAACTTTAAGACTTATCACATACAAACGGCGCATTAAGCGCCGTTTTTTTATGGGAAATGCCGTTTTTACTTAAGAAGAGCTTTCTTTGACAAAGCTATGGCTTTAAATAGAGCGTATTAGATGCAATATCGATAATTGCTTCATGAGCAACGAGAATATCTTGGCCGATCACGCCAGCAATAGGCACAGTCGAAATGCTATTAAGTGCATTAACAACATGAGAAAGGTCCATCGCAAAGATATGCGTGGTGTTGGTTTTAAAATTTTGAATTTTTAAACTATCAACGTTAAATGATTGTGCATTAACATTACCGCCTAAGCCAGTTGCTTGAGCGTTATCAATTTGCGATGTGGGGATCAATCTAAACTTTATTAGCTCATCATTGTTAACAACACTAACACTAGCACCGCTATCTAAAACAAAGTGTGACTGTTTACCATTAATGGAGACGTTGACGATTGCGTGTTGACTCGACAATTTCTGATAACAAAACTTACTAAAGCCTTTTTTTGACAAGAAGCGGTCAAGGGAGGATAGATTTTCCGTCGAGCAATTTGCCAAAACATTAGATGTTAAAAACATCCCTAACAGCATCACCATCGCTCTACATTTCATGATCCTTATTTACTCCTCGTGCTATTGCTTCTGTTGTTCGTTAACTAATGTTAGTCAATTAAAGCATCATAGATTAATGGATTATTTTCAAGATGTCATGATATTTTAAATAGCGCGTTTGATAGGTTGTCGTTACGGAAGAATGTTTTATGTGTAATACCAATTGCATCAAATAATTGCCCACATGTACTTGTTAAAACTAACTAAGATGGCGTTGCTTTCAATCCTAATAGCCAGCTATTAGCCGGCAATCTGCTCCTGCGTTGCCCTAATAACGACATCCATGTCGAAATCAATCGAGCGCCTTGTTTTAGCTGACTTTATCTACGCACAACAAGAGCACTTACTCAATGCAATTGGTATAATAGAAAAGGTGGCGCTAAACTCCACCTTTATCATTTAAACAATCTTAAGTTTTTAGTTTGCTTAGCTGATTCTCTTGCACTTTTACAAGCTCAGCTAAATTAACGCTACTACCATAGGCTTCATCAGCAAAGCTCGAAAGCTCTGCCGCTGATGTTGAAATTATCGTAATATTCTTGTTAACTTCTTCCGTCACTGCACTTTGCTCTTCAGCAGCAGTAGCGATATGGCTCACTTTGCCAGAAACCTCGTCAATCTGTTCAACCATTTCATTAAGTGATGTCAGTGCATCGTTAGTTTTCGACACAGCCATTTGTGCTTGCTCGGTGCCCTTTTCAATGACACTAGAGGCGTTAATGACTTCGGTATGCAAAGACTCGATTAACTGGCTAATTGTGTCAGTCGACTCCTGTGTTTTAGACGCCAAAGAGCGAACTTCATCGGCAACAACGGCGAAACCTCGACCTTGATCGCCGGCACGTGCTGCTTCAATGGCAGCGTTAAGTGCCAATAAGTTCGTTTGATCGGCGATAGCACGGATAACTTCAACAATGGAGCTAATATTGTCGCTACTTTGTGACACTTTATTCACCGCGTCACGTGCTTGTAGTGACTCTTGTGACATTGTCGATACATAATCCATCGCTGTTGTAAGGTTTGTACGACTCGCTTTGACATTCTCACTCATTGCGTCGGCTTCACTTGCAGTATCTTCTGAGGCTCTAGCGACTTCCAAAGCCGTTGAGCTCATTTCGTTCATTGCCGTAACAACATTCTCAATTTCAATATATTGCCCGTTAACACTATCGCGAATACTCTGCGATATCCGCGCTGTCTCTTCACTTTCTTGTTGAGTTTTCGCCGTCAGCTCTTTTAATTCATCAATTAATGCTTTGAGTTTTTCTAAGAAGCGATTAAACCAACCCGCTAACCCAATGAGTTCAGCGTGCGACTCGACAACCATCGTCTTGGTCAAGTCACCATCTTCACTAGCAAGGTTTTCCATTCTGTCTTTAAAGACATTAATTGGACGCACGATGCTTCGTGTTAGGAACCAAATAGCGATGATTGCAATAACTGCCGTGATAAAGCCAATCAATAACTGTAAAGAATGAAGTGATTGAGCGTTGTCACTCATTGTTTCATCTAGCTGATAAACACGAGCAAATGCGTCACTTTTTTCCACTTCAATAATAATTGACCACTGGCTATTTGAGACAGGTATATCAATGGATTGCGCCACTGTAATAAATTGGGCGTCTTCAAGGTACCCATTACCACGATGAAGTTGTTTCAATTGAGTTGCACGAGCATTATTAACAGCTTCGCTAAATGGACGCCCAAGTTTATTGTAATGACTTGATGCAACAATAAATCCCTTTTGACTTAGCAAGGTAACTTTGGCATTGCCGTTATAAAGTTGTTTTGATAACTCGCCGATGAATCGTTGAAATATTGGTAAATTCAAATCAGCACCAACTAATCCTTTGAACTGACCGTCCTTCATAACGGGCACCGTCAACGACGTCATTAGCTCTTTATTACCAGGCGATATCTCGTAAAGATAAGGTTCCATTAAACAAGGTTTGCGGTTTTCCTTGGCACATAGAAACCACTCAGCCGCACGAACACCAAATTCGTTAAGTGTTGTGTCGTATTTATCATTGGCGTCTTCTATTTCACTCTGGACAATGACGCCATTTGCTTCACGAACAAAATAAACTTCAAACGAACCGGCCCCTTTAACACTATGCATACTGTTTAGATGCTGATCGTCAAATTGATCGAATCCATTGGCTTCAAACTGCGCATAAAACGATGAAAGTTGTTTGTTATGTTGCAATGTATCACTGACTGCTTTCTTCGCTAAATCACGATTTATAGCATTAGGACCTGTATCATTTAGTAATGCCACAAACGAGAAAGGTACACGGTAAGCTTCATTAATAAATCCCGCTATGCGCTCACCGTATTGCGATGCTTGTGCATTGAGCTTAATTTTTATTTCTTCATTTAACGCTTGCTTAACTTCCTGTGCAACGACGTCATTACTATTACTCTGTGCAATCCACACACTGATTGATAGTGACAGAACAGTGAAAAGAAACAAACTAATAGACATCCACAATAGCTTCGAACTGATTGAGTATTTTTTCATATCTTCCTCGATGAAAGTGGTGGTAAGCGCATAAAACGCTTATCGACAAAATGAATAAAATCATTGAATGAATATATTATAACGAATAAAGAAGGTGAGTACTTAACTGAGCCTAAGATGATGATTACTAATGTGCGCCCTTTCGTGTAAAAAGTTCAGAAAGTGTCCTTTTTTTGAAGGCGCATCACCTTTTGTAAAGCACTAACAACTATAGATTTATTAAAGAATTAGCCGAATTAATCAACAGGGTAATTTTACTGAGTCATACGTTCAACATAATTATGCACCCTGATTCATAATTAGTCAGTTTTCTGGGGCGACTAACTCAAAACACACGTATGCCCTTCAACCCAATATTGGTGATTGAAACTATCACCAACCTTTTTAGATTGCCCACTAAGCGCCCCCTCTACCATCGCGATCGTTGGCGCGTTTTCCTGAGCCAGTTGATTGGCGATATATTTGGCAGTTGCTCCTTTTAACTTCACTTCAGTATGTATTGTTTTGTCGTCAAGATTAGAAACATCTAATTCCAATGTTAACAAATCAATACCGTTGATGGTTTGTACTAATTCTGAATGTTTCACAACGGTTCCAACGAGATGCGCTTGATTCCAGTTAATAGCAGTCGACTTTGGAATCAACTTAACCTGCTGCGCTTGCAGTGTATCTTTACCCGTTGTGGCCTGACTTTGCAATTGTCTTATTTGAGCTCGAACGTAAATTCCCTGCCCCGCAGAAGCATTAGCAACTGCGTTCTCAGCATCATTTCCCAATAATGTCACACTAAAATAATTACTGTGCTCTTGCCAAACCCCTTGGCTGTCACGCCATTTGCGTTTAGTAATAACCTCAAGAGGTAACATCGCGGTACCATCAGCAAAATAGCGAATTTGATTATGCTTACTAACGATATTTCCCAATAACACAATGTGATTGTCATGAAGATTCACTGGCGACTCCAACGATTATAGTTACTGCAATTATAATATAAAAATCAGTTTGTTATAAATTTAAATTGTGAATTTTATAAAATACACCTATCCTTACACCGCAAACCAATTTACCAATAGGAATTAACATGACCAAAAATGGAATTATCGGCCTTTCAGCAGGAGCTATTATTGTTCTTGGCGGTCTTACTTTTTACACCCATTCAGCATTTTCAAGCCAAATAGAACAAGCTATCGCAGAAAAAGATAATGCCCAATACACGGTATCAATAGAGTCTAAAGAAGATGGATTTTTGAGCAGTAAAGTTCAATATAAATTTACGCTAGATAAAAACATTGCAGCCCAGATGGGTACAAGCTTACCAAGCGATGTAGACTTTTACATTAACCATGATTACGCGAGCTATCCGTTGCTAGTTGACAGCAAATTTACGGTAGATTTTACAAAGGGCGCTGGCAAAGAATTTATCGACGCATTAACAGCAGACAATCTTGAGCACATGGTAACGCTTAGTACCAATTTATTGACACAATCAAACGCACTAGACATTGAAATTCTGCCAGCAGTACTGGAAGATCATGCTCAAAATGTCGTCACTTTAGGCAGTGTAAAAGCAAGCTTTGACGGCGATTTAGCATTTAGCCAAGGTGACTTTGCTTTTGCATTTAGTGAAATGGATGCGCAAATGAAGCAAGGCGGCAGTTTCCAACTGAAAAGCTTATCGAGCGCTGGAACAATTGATTCGCAAAGCGGATTTACCTTCACGAAAAACTCTGTAAGTGCGTTAGAAGAAGCGAGTTATAAAAACGACGCTGTTCTGGAAAGTTGGTCAGTCAATCATTTATCAGCGATATCATCTTCAAAAGGCTTCGATACTGATGTCATTTCTGGCGAAACTAAGATTGCAGCACAATCAGTGTCAGTCAAAAATGCATTATTGAATTACATGGTAACTGATACAGAAATTGACCTAATGGTCCAAAACCTTGATAAGGCTGGCATCATTGAATTGAACAAATTGTCAAGTTCAGCGTCACAACTTCCAGAAATCTTAGCGTCGACAGAAGGCATTATTAATCGTGGTTTTGATGGGAAAATCACTAAACTAAAAACAACCGTCAATGACGTCTCTTTAGATTCTTCAGGTACGTTTGACTTCCCTGCATACACGGGTGAAATGAATCAGCAAATGATAATGATGCACGTTGCTCAGAAATTCAGCCTCGATTATTCAGCAAACTTATCAAATAACTACGCAGAAGTCTTTCCACAATATGCACCAATGATTGATGGCTTGACGGCACAAGGGTTCGCTGAGAAAGATCAAGACGGCAATGTCAGTACGACAATTAAAATTAAAGATATGGCTATCACAGCAAATGATAAGCGTATTAGATAATTGATATTATAAACAGCACGAGAATCGATAAGGGCGCTAACAAAGCGCCCTTATTCTTGTTTTTAACCACTTACAATTAATAAGCAGTAACTGTCCACTCAATTGTCTCAGTTGCCTTTAACGGAACAACAACATCACTGCCCAGTGGCAACGTTTCTGGCACTGTCCAAGCCGATTTCTCTAAAGTAATAGTGTCTTGATTTCGAGCGATGCCATAAAAATCGGGACCAAAATGAGAAGCAAAGCCTTCGAGTTTATCTAAGGCATTTTCTTTTTCAAATACTTCAGCATAGAGCTCAATTGCCGCAAACGCCGTGTAGGCACCGGCACATCCACATGCAGCTTCTTTGTTATCTTTGGTATGAGGTGCAGAGTCAGTGCCCAAGAAGAATTTCGGGCTACCGCTAATTGCGGCTTGTATTAACGCCTGTTGATGAGAGTTACGTTTTAAAATTGGCAAACAATAGTAGTGTGGCTTTATCCCGCCCACGAGCATGTGATTTCTGTTGTACAACAAATGATGTGCGGTAATGGTTGCACCAATGTTAGCAGGCGCTGACATCACAAAATCAACGGCTTGCTTAGTCGTGATGTGCTCCATAACAATTTTTAAAGAAGGAAAATCGTTCACAACATTCGTTAATATCTTGCTAATAAAGATTGCTTCTCGGTCAAAAATATCGATGTCATTATCGGTCACTTCGCCATGAACAAGTAATGGCATGCCAAGTTCACTCATCATCGCTAAAACTGGGTAAATATTTTTAACGTCAGTAACACCAGAGGCTGAATTCGTCGTCGCACCAGCCGGGTAAAGTTTAGCAGCGTAGACTTTACCACTCTCATACGCTAGCTTCATCTCTTGTGGCGACGTTGCATCGGTAAGGTAAATAACCATCAGTGGCTCAAAGTTACTGCCATTGGGTTTACTGGCTATGATACGATCACGATATTTCAACGCCTGTTCAGTCGTTGTCACAGGTGGTACCAAATTTGGCATAATAATGGCGCGGCCCATATATTTAGCGCTATCAGGAACCGTCGTTGCTAGTGCTTCTTTATCTCTTACATGTAAATGCCAATCGTCCGGACGTGTAATGGTAATTTTTGTCATAAAGAAGCTCACTTATAGTCATTATTAAATTGGCGCATAGTGTAGAGATTAGTCACTATCAAGTAAAGGTATAGCACGGACTGAGCGATAAATTAATCAGTTATCCAAGGATCATTAACTTTGTAGCGCACTTCATTTAGAATTGGTTTAGAATAGCGCCTACGATATGGCTAATTCAGCCAAAAATTTTAGGAAAAATATTATGGCTAAGACGTCAGCAATTGATAGCGACTTATTAATCGGTTTTGCATTGGATCTCTTTGAAGAACATGCCGGCGATAATTTAGATGAACCCGATCTTAATTATTACCTCGAACAGTGTGAAACTGCCGCAGCAGTAGAGCTTGTCAGTGCGTTTAATGATTGGCAAGAGATTGCAGAGTTAACGCAAGACGAATTAGATAGCGATTATATTGAAGTACGCATCGGCTTAATGGAAGATGATGAATTTGATCTAATTTATGCTCGGGTCTTACTTAAAGCAAATCAAAAACAATTGAATGAATTTAGCCAAATAAAGTGGAAGCGCTAAATGAGTGTTCGTCATTAAAAAAGCCGACTAACGTCGGCTTTTTTGTTTCTATTTGTTAACTATTCAGGTAACACGGCATTGTGATACACGTTTTGAACGTCATCGCAATCATCGAGCATTGTTTGAAATTTCTCAAAATCTGCTAAGTCATCAGCACCAATTTCAGACTCAGTTTGTGCAACAAAGGTGATTTCTTCCACTTCAAATTCTAATTCACTGTCCATATCATGCAACGCACTCTTCACTTTAAAGAATTCTGTGTGGGGTGCAAACACAGTAATTTTGCCGTCCTCATTCTCAATGTCGGTTACATCAACATCGGCTTCCAATAGTGCTTCATAAGCAGCATCTTCATCGTTGCCTTCATATCTAAAGATAGCTAAATGATCAAACATGTGTGCAACAGTACCTGTGCTACCAATTTTAGCGTGAGATTTTACAAAACAGTTACGTACTTCAGTGTAAGTACGTTTGTTGTTATCCGTTAAACAGTCAACGATAACCATGCATCCACCAGGCCCAAAACCTTCGTAGCGCGCAGTTTCATAGTTTTCACCACCACCGCCGGTCGCTTTTTCAATTGCTCGGTCAATAACGTGTGTTGGTACTTGATCTTTTTTTGCTTTTTCAATCAAGCGCTTTAAAGAGATATTGGTGTCTGGATCCGCTCCACCATTTTTCGCACTGACGTAAATCTCTTTACCGTAACGAGAGTAAACACGAACCTTAGCACCTTGGGTTTTTGCCATCGATGCCTTTCTGTTTTCAAAACTACGACCCATTATTGTTCTCTTTATTTATTCCAAAAATTTATGCTCCGATTCTAACAGAATATCGGTTCAAGATGCTAGCAACGAAATATTGCCCGTTGCTTTAATAAACAGCTCGCCCGTTACTGGGTTCTAAATTGACGAAAACCAATGATACAAATCCCCAAAAATACTAAGCTCACTGCGCCGCCTGACGAGTTGCTCTCTGATATGGCCAACGTATTCGTCGCTTGAGAGACCGTTATTTGTTTGGTTACCTGACCAACGACGCCGACATTATCAGAGATGGTTAAAGTAACATTGTAAGTACCACTGTTACTGTATACGTGATTCGGCAGTTGACTCGACGCGGAGCGACCATCACCAAAATTCCATTGAAACACGGCGTGATCCGCAGGAAACTTGATGTCAGGCGTAAATGCTACAGTTAGGTTATTGGCACTGAACGAAAAATCACTTCGTTGCACATTAATCAGTTGCTCTGTTTGGTACGTCGCTCCAGAGGAATCTTCAACTGATAGTACGATGCGATATTGGCCACCACTCTCATAGCGATGACTCGGGTTTTCTTGGTCTGAGAAGTTGTCATCCCCGAAATCCCAGTGTGTTTTCACGATTGGATAACTCGATTGAACGTTCTGATTAAAACTTACATCCAGCGCGTCGCGACTAACCCCTATCTCAGTCGACAAAACGATTGCGTTTCTGCTCAATAAAATTGAGGCATTTCGGCTTTGAGTGTCCTGCTCTTCAATAGTGAACTTAATACCCCACAATGGCAGTTTAGTACCACTTTGTGGTTGTGCCGGCGCACTGTAGTCGTTTTCATCACTAAATTGACTATTGGCCGTCAAGTGGGTGTCGCCCGACAGCGGTGTTTGTGGATACAAACTAAATGCCGCGTCACGGATCTGTCGCTCCGTATTTCCAAAACTTAGGCGATTTTGGTCTGCATCAATCACAGAGATGAATCCTTGACCCGGATGCTCACTAGAATTGTTGTTCGTATATGCGTCATTGCGATACCACAGTAATACCCCTGGATCATAACGTTCACCAACTAATCCTACATCTAACTTTTCATTCGAACGAACTTGAATGTAATAATACTCGGGGGCTGCGTCTTTGTATTCAGAAATCCGTTCAAACGATGTAAAGCCTTCAATAGATGTTTGCGTGAAAGCTGTTTCAAAATCATCAATTAATCGGTTGCCGTTATCACTCAATATTTTAATGTCATCGATAGCAATGCCAAAACCGCCAACGGCAGGGTCGGTCACATACTCTATGGATAACGTAACGCGTTGTCCTTGCCACGCACTAAGACCAAATACGAGGTTAGTCCAGGGTGAACCCGTTAATTGGCCAGTAAGCAAATTAGTAACATTTGGAATATTAGAAGATGATCCAATTGTAAAGTCGTTACGCAATGGATTACCGTTAATTAAAAACCGCGCATAGTCGTAACCTTGTTCGATCTCCCACCGCGCCCAAAGTGACAATTGTACATTTGAATCATTTGGCACGTTGATCGAAAAATCTTGACGAAAGTGGACTTGATCTTGATGGTCAGCCAGCAGTTGATATTCACCTTGCTGTGCTTTACCAAAGCGCTCTTTATGAGGAGGTAACGTAATTTTCGCTTGATTAATCTTCGTGTTGTGGTCGCTAGCTTGAGTGAGTGCTACCTTGAAATCAGCAGAAGTAAGTGTCGCCGCATCAATCTCTTGCTGATTAATCCAACTCCCGCCAAATTTCTGTTGCAATAGATCACGTGCCAACGGACTAAATGACGTTGGTTGTGTACCGCGGCGCTCGCCAAGCCAACTGCCACCAGACATAATCGACCAATAGCCAACTGGTGAACCAACTAACGTTGAGTTCAAGTCATATTCATCATTGAGCCCAAGATCATGGCCAAACTCATGGGCTATCACACCAGAGCCTGAATCAATCGGTACTATAGTGTAATTTCGTACTTTAACAGCACTCCCAGTAATCGCTGACTCTTTCTCACTCACTGAAAATCGATGAGACCATATTGCATTGCTTCCTAATACACCGCCGCCGGCTTCTTCACCAACACTAGAATGCACGATGAGTACATGATCGATATAGCCATCAGGTTCATCAATGACATTGTCTTTATCTAAATCTTGGGGATCTTTTTTGTCGTAATCGTTGAGATTGACACTGCCATTAGCTACTGCGGCCTCAATAGCTTCAACCACTAACGCTTCGACATTACTATCTGAGCCCCCTTCTCCATTCCCACCGTAGAAAGCAGCTGGTTGTGTTGAGCGATACCAGCCATAAGCTTGTCCGTTAAAGTGAAAGGTACTACCTGATTCTAAATCATAATACTGATTGACTGACATTAAGTTTTCACCGCTAGGGCCATCAAAGCCGTCGGCAGAAAAAAGTAAATCACGGTAATGAGCCAAGGAATAATCATTGTAAAATAAGTCGGTATCATTACTCGACAATCCATTGCTTGAATACGTAAGGTTAGGAAAGTCGATTAGTACAGCTAACACGTTAACATCGGTCGATTGATTGGTATTAGTGATAGCGTATTGCCGTCCAAACTTGTTTGATTTGTCTTGGATTCGATAGTTTTGTGGCAATCGAATATTGCGCTTATCAAGTGAACGGTAACGCTTAATATAGGCGGCAACCTTAACTTTAATCTCAGCGTCGCTATCAGCAGACGTTATTTCTCCCCGCTTTTCAAGCCAGTACGCAATTTTAGATTCATTAACTAATGCATCATCGATAACGCTATGCTGAAGTTTTGCTGCTAAGGCGACCGATGAAAAGCTCATCAGTCCAAATACGACTAAACTGGCTATTTTTTGCATATCGAACCTCTCGAGTTCTTTGTCTGAATATACGCATCTAACTTTCTATACTGCACTTCTTTTGAGTCAGTTTCCTTGATATCCCCTGACTTTATTAACATCGTTATTAGTTTTTCATGGTGAATAATCGGGGGAGACATTTGGCAAGGTTTAGTGTTAACTGGCGAATTTTTTACGGAAGCATCCTCTGATGACATTGAACTATCGACACTTTCACATCCCAATATCAACAGTAAAGGAAGAAATACAACACAACACTTTTTCATTAGTACCTTATTCATCTTGCATTTATGCGTTTACTATAACGTAATGACGTAGAAAATATTCATGAATTTAATGATTTATTTGGCCTCGCACTTTGTATACAATATAAATTAATGACTAATTGAAATAATTAAGGTATCTCATGAATAATGGTATCGGCGGCTCAACGACGCAAGAAGCCCTATCAAGACTTTCAACGATGACAGCGGGTTTTAATGCCCCGTCTCCTCAAGAATATGCTCAACGGATAAAACGCGCAATCGAACTCATGAAAGAGCATAATATTGATGCCATCTACTTAAATGCTGGCACGAATATGACGTATTTTACCGGTACTCCTTGGTATGCGTCAGAACGACTGGTTGGCGCGTTATTAACTAACAACGGAGAACTAACTTATATCGCGCCGTGGTTTGAAGAAAGTACCTTAACTGAATTTATGACCATTAAGGCACCAGTCGCGACATGGCATGAACATGAGTCACCATATAATGTGGTTGTAGAGCTGGCGAAGAATAATGATATTGAACAACTCGCCATCGATGAATCAACCGCATTTTTCATTGTCGATGGAATTAAACAAGCCGCGCACAATCATGACTACTCACTCACGTTTGTTAATAGTAAGGCAGTTACTGCTGGATGTCGCATGCAAAAATCAGACGCTGAGCTTCGATTGATGCAACGAGCCAAAGACATGACAATGGAAGTCCATAAAGCGGCTGCAAGCATTCTAACACCTGGCATCACAACGACGCAGGTTAGCGAGTTTATCAACCTCGCACATCAAGCTGTTGGCGCAAAAGGATCTTCCTTTTGTATTGTACTCTTTGGCGAAGCAACGGCTTACCCGCATGGTGTCAAAGAACCTCAGACATTAAAATCGGGCGATATGGTATTGATTGATACAGGGTGCCAACTTCACGGTTATAATTCAGATATCACTCGAAGCTATGTATTCGGTGAAGCAACTGAGAAACAGAGAATGACTTGGCAGCATGAAAAAGACGCGCAACTTGCAGGCTTTAACGCTGCGAAGATTGGCGTAGCCTGTGAGGAAGTTGACATTGCGGCCCGCAATTACCTTACTCAGCAAGGGTATGGCCCGGATTACAACGTGCCTGGCCTGCCCCACAGAACGGGTCATGGATGTGGGCTTGATATCCACGAATGGCCTTACCTCGTGCGAGGTGATAAGACGCTTTTGGCCCCCGGCATGTGTTTTTCAAACGAGCCGATGATTTGTATTTATGGAGAATTTGGCGTTAGGCTAGAAGATCACTTTTACATGACAACCTCAGGGCCCAAATGGTTTACTGAGCCAGCGTTTGCCATTGATGATCCTTTCGGATCCGCAAAGACATAATAATTTTTACGTCAAGTTGTTATAAGGGGCAATTCATGTCCCTTTTTATTATTTCTTCTCTTCAATACCAGTGACTTAATATATAATTAGTTTACATCTATTCTAATGGGCTATTTTTGTTATGAGTCAACCAGTTGCTTTAATTACAGGTGCTGCTAAACGCCTCGGTGCGAACACAGCGCTGCGCTTACATGAACTAGGGTTTACAGTAATCATTCACTGCAATCAATCGCTCGAACACGCCAATGCGTTTGCACAACGCCTCAATGATATTAGAGATAACAGCGCTTTGGTTATGCAAGCAGACTTGAGCGATATAACAAAGATTAACGATATCATTCAGTTTATTTCACAGCGCTTTTCAAAACTCGATGTGTTAATAAACAATGCATCTTCATTTTACCCGACACCATTAGTAAGCTTAACCCACGAGCAATATCAAGACCTCATTGCCACTAATATGACCGCGCCATTATTTCTCACCAAAGCCTGCACGGCATTACTTAAAGCTGCTCATGGCGTCGTTATTAATATGTGCGATATTCACGCGACACGTCCGCTAGAAAATCACAGTGCTTATTGTATGGCAAAGGCGGGACAACAAATGATGACCTATGCATTGGCCAACGAACTTGCTCCAGAAATTCGAGTCAATGGCGTTGCGCCAGGCGCAATAGAATGGCCAAATAATGGCATTGATGGCGAAGCAATCGAAGAGGTGTTAAAATCAATTCCATTACAGAGAAAAGGTCATATGAACGACATCGCTCAAGCGATTGAATATTTAATTTCAGCGCCTTACGTGACTGGACAGATCCTAACCATTGATGGCGGGCGCCAACAGGTAGCATCTAAAGGTGCTTAATGAGGTATCGTTATGTCTATGAATGGTATTACTGAAAAAACTATCACCTGCCCCCATTGTGGTCATCACACTCATGTAGAAATAGATCCCAGTAATGGCGATCAAAACTACTACGATGAGTGTACTAATTGCTGTCAAGAGCTTCATTTAACGACTCATGTTGATGAATCAAACGACACCCTAGATGTCACAATTGACGCCGATGACGAGCAGTTTTATTAACGAGTAGCTTGCTGAGCCATTACACGTTCAACCGTATCTACAATGGCCTGAGTTTGACTATCTATCTCAACATTGTACGGGCTATGCAGAGGTTTATTATCTAACATTGTTAGAGAACGCGTCTCAGGGATCAGATAAACCTCAAACCAGTCAGCGCCGACCTCACCAATGGTAAGGCTAGCACCGTCAATCGCTGCAAACCCTTTAGGTAGAATGTATTTCATCCATCGGGCATCACAAGAAAAACGTAATCGTGAATTAGTCGGCGTTGCCTCTCGTTCAATTAGCGTCGCAGTCATCGCAATATGCCCAGACAAAATATGACCACCCACTTCGTCACCAAAGCGCATCGCGCGTTCAATATTTAACAGGTCACCGACACGACACTTCGACAGGTTCGTTATCTTCAACGTTTCATCCATGACATCAAAATAAACAATCTCGCCATCTTGGCTAGCCACTGTTAAACAAACCCCATTGTGAGCAACACTTGCACCATGCTTTAGTTGGTCAGTGAGTTGCGCAGTGAATTTCATGCCAAACCGCCAAAGCTTCTCTTGTTTGTCTAGAGACACGATTGGGGCCATGGCTTGTATAATGCCAGTAAACATAGGTTATTTCTCACGGTTTTAATGTTATGTCAGACAATTTACAGCATCGCTAAAAATAGTCATCAATAAAACAAAGAAATTTAGTGTGTTGTACATTCCCTGTTCAATCACACACTTAAAGCGAAAAAGGCCTTGCCAATAATTTGAGGCAGCTATATGATAGCGCTCGTTAACACGTAATTGTTTTGACGCGCGATTAGCTCAGTTGGTAGAGCGCTAGCTCGACATGCTAGATGTCACAAGTTCAAGTCTTGTATCGCGCACCAACTTTCCTCTCTATTAGTTTGTCTTATTTTATCAACAATAAATCGAATCAAGAGACTGGTATGCGTAGCAAAACGCCGCTCGCCGCATTCGCTGTGTTGTTAGAGCACTCACTCGACATGTTAGATGCCACAAGTTCAAGTCATTTATCAGGCACCAAATACGTCCCATGATATCTCTCAATCAAACTACGTCCTTGTAGCGTTATTCTTGCCTGCTATTTTATCGCCACTCGACCATTAAATGAATGGCTTAATGTCGTACCATCGACATACTCAAGCTCGCTACCCACCGGGACACCATGGGCAATTCGACTGGCTTGTATGTCATAATCGTTGCAAATGTCGGCAACGTAATGTGCAGTGGCCTCACCTTCAACGGTAGGATTAGTTGCAAGGATTACCTCGCTAAAATCACCAGACTCAATTAAAGCTTCAAACTTATCTAAACCGATATCGTCTGGTCCAATACCATCTAGCGGCGAAAGATGTCCCATCAAGACAAAGTATCGGCCGTAATAATAGCCCGTCTGTTCGAAGGCGATCACGTCTGCTGGCGTTTCAACGACACACAGCTGTTTACTCTCTAAACGTTTGGGATTCAAGCAAAGATGACAGATATCTTGCTCGGTTAACGTACGACAAACACTACAATGCTTAACGTGAGACATTGCATTATCAAGCGCCTTTGCCAACGCCAAACCACCTTGTCTATTGCGCTCTAGTAATTGAAAGGCCATACGCTGGGCAGATTTTGGCCCGACGCCTGGCAAACAGGTTAACCCGTCAATAAGTTCGGTGATATAGGGACTAAACTTCATAATGATTCTTATCAGTTAATGTTATTTTTTTGAGTGGAAAAAAAAGCGCTATTTAGCGCTTTTTCTTTGCAATCTGCAATTAAAATGGCATTTTCATACCCGGTGGTAGTTGCATACCGCCAGTCACTGATGCCATTTTATCTTTGTTAGTTTCTTCAACACGACGTGCTGCGTCATTAATTGCTGCGGCAATTAAATCTTCTAACATTTCTTTGTCATCTTCCATTAGATCCGGATCGATTTCTACACGGCGAACGTTATGGTTACCTGTCATAGTGATTTTAACTAATCCAGCACCAGACTCACCAGTTACTTCCATATTAGCAATTTCAGCTTGCGCTTTTGCCATATCGTCTTGCATCTTTTGGGCTTGCTTCATTAAGTTGCCCATTCCGCCTTTTCCAAACATAACTTCTCTCTTTTCTTTAGGGTACGACTTTTTTGCCGCACAATATTAATATTTTACCCTGTATCCACTCAGGTACAAGTGATATATGGTGTCACTACTAATAATTTCAAGGGCTAGCTTATCGCTTTTAACGTTCGATACTTGATACTCTCGTCAACCAAGTTGGCATCAAACTGCTCAATGAAATGGATAACACCGTCGTCTTCTTTGATTCTTTGTGCTGCTATCAATAAGCGCTCCTGGTGTAATTCCTGAGCAATTTGATAGGGCGTCTTAATGTCGTTATCGCCTATTTCAATGATGAGTTCGATAGGTAACTCAAGTAATAACGCGAGCTTTTTACTCAACGCATCAACTGCTGTCTCGGCATTAAGGTGTCGATGTTCATGAGCCAATAAAAGATGAACAACCTTGTCGTTACGTTCGTAAACAGAATGTATCGCCAACTGACGTAATCGACCGCCTAAAGCCATGTCCTCTATTAACAATGTCCATGGATCTTGTGAGTTAGGCGCTAATAACAACGCAGGATCATCTAACAAAGCCACCGGTGATTCATCACTTGACGTGTTATCAACAGGGATTTCTTGAGTTTCTTTCACCAAATTCGATGAATCGACAACAGGCAGCGATGCAATATTTTTCGTAATAACGTCACTTTCCAAATCCGGCAAACGATTTCCTCGTTGATTAACAACGTTATCATTTACCGCTTGTGGCTTTTTTTCAGTATCATCCTCCGCATTGACGCGTTTGGATTTTAAATCATTTTTAGCCTTCAAAAATGCATTAATATCACCGGCATTAAAGCTCGAATTAGCAGTGGTTGAAGCGGACGGTGATTGCGCCGCTTGTTCATCGTTAATCAATTGGGTCTGATTAATGTCTATTGGCTCATAATCACCTGGTTCTTCATGCGCTAGCGCCATCGACATATTCATCATCTCTTCTTCAGAAAATTGAGTAGAAGGCGTATTTGAAATCGATTTACTATGTTGAACAGGGGGTGCTTGTTGAGACAGTTGGGCATCGACTGTTGGTTTTATTTCAGGCGTAAACGGGTCTTTTTGTTCACTTTGCGACTGCGCTGATGGAACACTGCTATCAAGCTTATCGATTGCCGAAAGTTCAACATTCGTTGAACCCTGTTTCGCAAATTTGTCCTGTCCTTCGTCACTTTGCTGCTCATTAGAGGATACTGCGGTTTGTGGCTGACTTGTATCTCGACTGACGGTCTTACTTTCTGTATTGTGAACCGTTTTTTGCTGTTCTTGCAAAGCAGCACGGACCTGCGCTAAACCACTAGGCCCTTTAGTATTTCGCTGTGTTTGAGCTTGTTCAATAAGCGATGCTTGTTCCTGCGCTAGTACCGTAGCAACATCGTCGTCACCCGCTGAAACAGGTATGGATTGCACAGTATTTGTCGGTGGCTTAGGCATAAAAGCAATTAACCTTAATAGCACCATTTCGAATCCACTGTGGGGATCATTTGCCAGTGGCAACTCTTGTCGGCCCTGAATAAGTACACTGTAAAACAGTTGTAATAACTCAGCGTCAAATTGAGCGAGTTCAATCACTGCTCTTGGCTGATCCGCGAGACGTGCGCTGTTTTTGACCAGTTTAGCCATCGATGCAAAATGAACACTGTCGATCATTTGTCCCAATAGCGCATCAAAATTCGGACTAAGTTGTGCGACTTCATCACTGTAGTTAAATAACGCATCACTATTGCCTTGTAATGCAAAATTCAAGAGTTTGGCACTGTGGTCAACATCGATTGTTCCCAACATCTCGCCGACCAACGCTTTACTTAGATTTCCACTAGCATGTGAAATAGCTTGATCAGTTAGGCTCAATGCGTCACGCATACTGCCCTTGGCACTTTGACTCAATAGATTTAACGCACCGTCGTCAAACGCAACATTTTCTGCTGACAATATTGTATTAAGCTGATTTGCAATTTGACGAGGGCTTAAGGCTTTTAGATTAAATTGCAAACAACGAGAGAGAATGGTCACTGGCAACTTTTGTGTTTCGGTCGTCGCAAACAAAAACTTAACGTGTTCAGGGGGCTCTTCAAGTGTCTTGAGCAACGCGTTAAAGCTGCTGCGCGAGAGCATATGAACTTCATCGATAAGGTAAATTTTATAGCGAGCCCGCGTTGGCTTATATTGAACATTATCGAGGATCTCACGCGTATCTTCGACTTTAGTTCTGGACGCTGCATCAATCTCAATTAAATCAATAAAACGCCCCTGCTCTATCTGCTGACAACTTTCGCATTCACCACAAGGTGTCGCTGAGACACCTAGATCACAATTAAGACATTTTGCCAATAAGCGCGCAATTGAAGTCTTGCCGACGCCTCGAGTACCACTAAATAAATAGGCATGATGCAACCGTTGCTGTTCAAGCGCATTGACCAACGCTTGTAGAACATGCTGTTGCCCCACAACCTCGTCAAATCGACTTGGTCGCCATTTTCTTGCTAATACTTGATATGACATAGGACTCTCAATTCGTGCTCATCATTGATTCAATATACTGTGCTATTCGCCTTCAAATGCGACTAACGTCGTGATAGCGATATCTAATGCAGATAGACGTTTCTCGCCACCTAGATCGGGAAGGGAAATAACAAATGCGGCATCAGTTACTTGCGCGCCAATCTGTTGTATAAGTTTAATTGTTGCCTCGACTGTACCACCTGTTGCTAAAAGATCGTCGACGATTAATACTTTGTCTTCACTCGATAATGCATCTTCGTGAATTTGTAGTGTATCTGTACCATATTCAAGTGTGTAATCTTGAGATATTGTTTTACGAGGTAGTTTGCCTGGTTTACGTGCAGGAACAAAACCAATGCCTAACGCAAGCGCCAGAGGCGCGCCAAAAATAAAACCACGAGCTTCGGTGCCAACGATTTTTGTAAATCCTTGGTCAGCAAATTTTTCTGCTAATAACTCAATGGTCAAAGCAAACGCTTTTGGATCTTCAAGTAATGATGTTACATCGCGAAACATGATCCCTTCTTTTGGATAATCAGCGACAGCTTTAATACTAGATTTTATATACTCAATAGATTGTTGATCCATGTTACTCACTTTGATTGTTGCATGGCTAAGCCATAATAAATTTGTAATGATTATAGGGGAGACAGTATTTGAAAGGAAGTGATGCCCCACAAAATCAGAAAGATTGTTAAGTAGGGCCACAAAACATTGATTTAAATGCTGAAATTTAAACCAATTGTAAGGTATTAACCATCACTAGTGATGCGAGAGATCAGACTGTCTAACACGTCACTAGCTTCGTCTGTTGGAATTTGGCAGGTTCCTGCGGCGTCATGGCCACCACCATTGTTTTCAAGCATCAAATCACCAACATTGGTCTTAGATGAACGGTCAAAAATTGATTTACCCGTAGCGAAGACAATGTTTTGCTTTTTAAAACCCCACATCTGATGAATAGAAATATTGCATTGAGGGAACAATGCATAAATCAAAAATCGATTACCCGCATAGATGACATCTTCATTACGCAAATCTAACACGATAAGGTTTTTATGCACTACACTGCAACGCTCTACTTGCTCTTTGAACAAGTTTTGCTGCTCTTGATACAAACTGACCCGTTCTTGAACATCAGCGTGTTTCATGATGTCTTCGATACTGCTTGTGCGACACAGATCAATCAACGCCATCATCAATTGATAGTTAGAAATTCTAAACTCTCTAAATCGCCCTAATCCTGTCCGGGCATCCATGATGAAATTAAGAAGATCCCACCCTTGAGGGTTGATAACTTCATCCATACTAAACTGCGCAGAATCTCCCTTATCAACCGCTTCCATCATGCTATCCCATGACGCTGGAAATGACCGATGGCCACCGTAATATTGCCAAACAACGCGAGCAGCAGACGGCGCTTTTGCATCAATGACGTGGTTATTAAGTCCTTTATCGTTACGCTTCGTTTCTGATAAATGATGGTCAAACGCAATATGAACGCTGGAGACGTAGGGAAGGTTCGTCGAAATATCGTTGTTGGTGACTTCAATTTTTCCATCTTGCATATCTTTAGGGTGAACAAAGAGTATATCGTCTACTAACTCTAAATGTTTCAGTAGTACTGCTGATACCAATCCATCGAAATCACTACGCGTTATTAATCGAAATTTACCTGAGGCCATGCAACCATTCTCCTTTACTACGTTGACTTATCAAACTGTCCAATTAATACCCATTATTACCTCATACAATGGTTTACAACAAGCAGTTTTTTATCGAAGTCAATGCTCAGAAAATAAAAAAGCCAACGATAAATCATTGGCTTAGCATCACTAATCGACAATTAATTAGAATTTAAAGATCGCTGATACCTGTAGGTAATCAGAACTTACTTCGTCAGTCCCATCGTCATCTTGGGTGAATCGGCCATACTCCATGCCGACTGATAATTTATCAGTTAGTGCTTTGAAGTAGTTAACACCAAACTGAGAACGATTTCGGTTAGTTAGCTCAGTATCTGCATTTGCATAATAAATTGAAGAGCGATCGCCTTCATTCCAGAAGTGGCGATAAGCGACAGTGAATGCAGTCTGCTTCTCATATTCGCCATTCACCAACGCTGTTGATGTCACAACCCCCACATAACGTCCAGTCTGACCACCATGGAGTTGGAAACGAATATCATCTTTTCCACCGGCTTTAATGCGACCAGCAATCGAATAGCCAATGCCTGTTTCGCTACTCACATCAGAATCAACTTTTTGCAGTACAGCGCCAACCGAAACATTCCCCCAATCGCCTTTAAAGGTATATTTACCAACTAAGTCAGGTACATTGTCATTAGCGGTACTTGCTGTGTTTCCGTTGATATCGCTACCCCACGTTTCTGGATTTTCAATGGCCACTTGGAAATTACCGTTGGTATAACGGATCTGACCTTGACGTACGAACGCTAAGCCCATCGTCCCGCCAGCAAAATCGACTGCTTCAGGAATTGCTGTTAAGTTCATAAAGGTTGACCATGTTTGACCCATCAACCATTTGTCATATTTAA
>MPDF01000110.1 GCA_001874365.1 Gammaproteobacteria bacterium MedPE
GGACAGATGCAGGATTAAAACCGCCGGACAGCACAACCTGTTCGGTGCCATCTTCATTCAACTCAACTAACGTGGCTGGTCCATCGTGGTTAGCATCAACCAGATAAACTTGCTCGTTATCGACTATCCAATGGCGATTTGCTAAACGCTCTGTTATTAACGATGGATTGGAAAAGTCTGCGTTAAACTTAACTATTGAATCGCCAGTGCTATCTGAAATAAACCATTGCTGATTAGCGTATCGAGCAAATTTAACATCAGTTCTTATCAATTGCGCATTAAGCGTCCGTATATCAAAACTAAACAGCGACTGAGATCCCTTATCAACATAAGTAATTTGATGATTGGAGAGCCATTGCCATGCGATTTTTTGACGAGCATCAATCGGCAAAATAGTTTCTTGGTTAGTCGCGATGTCGATAATATGAATACTGTCGTTGCGTTTAACGAGCAGCTTGTTCTCATTCGGTGACCAGGCAATGTCATAAATATAGGTAGCACGTTCAAAGTTGGTCACTTGTTTAAGCTTGCCATTATCACCTTTAACCCAAATTTGCGCAGAGCCGGTACGTTTAGACGCATATGCTAGATATTTATTGGGCTGTGACAACGCGGGGTTGTAATCTGGAAATGGCGAATTAATTAGTTTAGATTCAATCCCGTTACGCAATTGATGAATGTCTAAATCAATGGTGCTAATGACAAACTCGATAGAATGAGGTGATTGCACGTCACTTATTCGAGTCATGGTGCCTTGCGACGTTGAGGCTAACAATGTTTGTTCGCCATCAAGCGAAAGTCTGAATAACTGATTGGCTGGGTGCTCGCCTAAATGATATAAACTATCGCTGTTTTTGGACCATTTAAAATGCGTAATGCTGTAAGGCAATTGTTTTTCCAGCACGAGTTTTTTACTTGCTCGATCATAAATCGAAATCAGTGCCCCTTGCTCAACAGGTGTTAACGTTGCCCATAACAAGCCATTCGGAGAAGGCATTTGGTGCCTTACGCCGACGCCAACAAACGGTAACGACTTTCGATTACCTGTGACTAAATCGTGTTGCCAGCTGCCCGCATCATCTGACCAAGTAATCACAGCAGATTTTTCATCGACAAAAACCTCTACCGGTGAGGCTTTGAGACAGGTTGCCATGATTTCTTTAATTGTGGGCTGCGTTGTTGTTACTTTAAAGATCTGGCATTGGTTATTGCTATCTAAATCACTATAAACAAATGTATTTTTTTGAACATTAAGCCATTTAGGGTATACATAGCGGGAGTTGATTTCAGTTATTACACTTGCTTGTCCACCAGTAATCTCTTTAGTGAAAATGGCATAACCATCGTTGAAATCACCAATAAACAACAAGTGATTCAGATCTGAATGTAAATGTGCATTAGTCTCAATGCCTTCTCTGTAGGTAATTGGACTCGGTAAAGAAACGGCTGACGACACTGCCCTTTGCTCATTGTTGTTCGATGAGTTAACGAGCCATAACAAACCAATTAATAACACGGTAAGAACAGTGCCTAAGGTGAATAATCCCCTCTTCTGCTTAAATATGATTGGTGTAATGGATATGGCCGATGATTGTGGCGCTTGTTCAATGACATCATCAATGTGCGCAATGAATTGGTAGCCCTTTTTCGGTATCGTTTTAATGATTTGTGACGACTTAGCGCTATCATTAAGGATTTTTCGTAAGCGAGTAATTGCTTTACTGATGGTGTTATCTTCAACAATCAACCCTTGCCACACTTCACTCGCAATCTGCTCCCTAGAAACGACTGACTCTTTATTATCAATAAGCAGATTGAGAAGTTGTAACTGCTGGTGTTCCAAATGAAATGACTCATCGTTTAGAGTTAGTTTTCCTTGTTTGCGATCAAACAAAAAACCACAAAACTTAATCAACGATGCCTGCACCTAACCACCTAAATTTATGAATAAAACTAAAAGAAACATCATACATTAAGTTTTACTGTTGAACAGTGCTCACTTATTAAATCAGGCTAGTGATTCGTTTTAAAACAACGGTCCCAAAAGGCGTTAACAAAACCAAAATTGACGTTTCCAATAACATGGTGCGCAGCATGTGATTGTGTATAACGATTAATTAGCTGGCAAAAGAAATTGTTGCTGTTGAACTTAATATTCGAATGCAGTATTAAGGTAAATACTACGCCAAAAATATGAAAGGCAAATATGACAATAAGATGAACAGGAAACATCAGCATAAAAATCGGTGCACTCATCCCGATTAAAACAGCCTCAAGCGGGTGTACGCTATACGCACTCCAAACTGACGTGCGAACTGAATAATGGTGAACGGAATGTGCTTTTCGAAACGGTCGTGTGTGCAATAACCGATGAACCCAGTAAGAATATGTTTCGTAGAATAAGATGAAAGCTAATACTTCAATTAACAAATCTGTTATTGATAAAGGAATAACTCCCACAAACAGCTCTCTTGCGAATAAACTGACAAAAGCAAACATAATGCATGCAATAAATCCATTTTTTATCTCTACTGACTTTTGCCCTTTTTTAAAAGGCCTATTATCAATGTACTGCGCTATCTTATTATCACGAGATATAATTTTACAAATAAAATCAATCGCATACGCCGTAACTAAATAGACGCTTAAGTTAATCGTTAACGACATTAAAAACGCGATAAACCAGTTTGTTTGAATCCAAAATTCAAACAAATATAAAAATTTCCCGATCAAATCTAAACTACTCAAAACAATCCTTAGCATAAAGTCTTGGCCCTGTTCCGATTGGCCTTTGAATCGCTATGATAGTTAATTTATTCATCAGAGCAATTAAAAACGTACTCAATACACTCTTCTAGGATCAGTTTTTAGTTCGATTTGTCACAATCCGCTGATTAACTATAAAAAGTGCTCAAGTAATCAGCACGTTAGTCGATAGTAATATTGCTACCAAACGGAGTTAATACTATGAATGGAATATCACTCAACCGACAAAGCTTGATGAATTCACTATCGCCTAAGCCTGAAACGGTATCAGTCTCTAGATCAAATAAGTCGCTTAACGATGTCATTAACTCCCTATCAACTCAGTCTCCAGCGACGTCGATGAGTGACCAATCTGTCGATGACTTACTTGTTTCCCAAATTCACAATGAATTTACGATAACCAAGGGAATCGCAATATCGAACTATGAGTACTCTGCTGAAGAATTAGCTATTCGCACCGTTGTTTCTCATCAAAATGAAGGGCTAGCCCGCAATGAAAACAGCGATCAGCTGCTAAACCGGCTTGATCAGTCAGCCGCTAATATTCGAAATGCTTACAGTAATACCAGCGCTATTTTGGCTGATATTGGACAGCTAGGGCCAAACCAACGGTCATTTTTGGCATCAAGTGAACAACGCGTTGAACGTACTATGGGATCGTATCAAGAAGCAATTTATCGTCATCAGAATGAGGATGGTGATAAAAATCGCTTCTCGCTAACAATTCAAACCCAAGAAGGCGACACCATTACCATTAGTTTTAGCTCTGCCCAAGGTAATGATGAGGAATCAATGCAAACCGTTGATACGTTCAAATTGGCTTATGAAGTTGACGGTGAACTATCGAAAGAAGAACATGCTGCGCTAAATAAAATGCTCAGTGGCGTTGGCGAGTTGGCAGATGATTTCTTCGCAGATTCTAAACATGCGGGTTATGCGACCTTTTATGAAGCAAGACAAACGGGAAATGATCTTAACATTGATTTCTTAAGCGATTTCGACAATGCGATTTTGTCCGGCGTCGATCTTTCATTTTCAACGTCTGGTGGCGGCGGAGATTCTTTTACTCAACATAATTTAGATTTAAGTTATCAATTTGATTCCCTATCACAAAATCAACAACTTGATCTTGAATTCCAATCAGGCTTAAAACAAACCGACTTTAGTATTGATATGTCTGTCTTTGGTAAAAGAGACGAGCAACAGCTCAAACAGTATCTTGCCGTTATGGAACAAAGTTTTGAACAAAATAATGAACTGAAAAATACAGCGGGCCGCAGTGAATCACAACAGTCAATGGATAAGCGATTTCAACAACAAGCGAGTAGCGATTTTTCGATGTTTAAAAGCGCTTTCTCTACTATGTCAGAGCAAGCTAACCGCTACTCACAAATTGCAACATTAGCAGAACAAGAGTTTAACGGTGGTCGCGCGTTAGTTACTGAACTCACTAAACAGACGATTACTAACGATCCACGCTATACCGAAACACTCGACAAAAATCAGCTCGGCGCCGGAATTTCTGGACTAGCTGATTTTAGCGCCCAATTTAATTTCAATGTAGACCTCATTGAAACAGTTCAATCACTCGACATCAGCCAAAAAACGACTAACAACGCCAATGGTACTTACCAAGGAGTGAGCCAACAAAAAGAAATTTCAGGCGATTCTAAAAAACGTTCTGGACCCGACTCAGTCAGACAACAACATAAACAAGAATATACGGTAAATGCTGCTATTGAAGGGAATACTCTTGTCGGACTCAACCAGAAACATAACAAAATGAGCGAGCAGAAAACCCATCAATACGTGTTTGACGACAACGACAAATTCATCAAAGTCATGACCAAACTCGATGTCGAACAAAGCAGTGACGAAAGTAATATAAAATTAATACAGGGACTATGGTTAGAACAAAGCTCGAAAGAAGCCGAGAAAACCAGTACTGAGGTTTCCCTTAATGGCGATATTCCAACTGGCGTAAAAAGAACAAATAACTACTCTCATCAGCAGTTAACTAAGTTAATTGGCGATTTAAAACCGTTAATTGATAATGAAGAAACCATCGAGAAACTCAATAAAAAACATCGGAGTATCGATAGTTTTATGAATAATACGGCCGATAAATTAATTTAACCACGATTTGATTTAAACAAATGAAAATAATCTTGAGTAGAAAAAGCATACTTAACCATAGAATTTTCATTAAAAATTCTCTTTGAATACCGATTTAATCAATAAATTGTTACATTTCGCCAACGTCTAATGATTTAGTATTATTCACATTCAAAATTTAATACTTTATTGTTTGTAATATATAGATTTTTATTGGGTGCTTCTTGCATCCCTTACTTTGGAAAATGTTAAGGAAAGCAACATGGAAACAAGTGACGACTCGCTAAAATCAAAGGTATTAAAGAGCGATGTTAAGATAAGCACCCAATCTAGCGCTGAACCTTCAGATATTGAATTTGATAAGACATCAAAAGTGACTTCAGCACCGACACGTAGAGTGACCGATGAAGAAGACTTCACCCCTAATTCCAAACATATCTATTTTGTTGAAGAAGACACTCATCGAGTTTTAGAAAACCTTGCTGAATTAAAGACGCAAATCTACCCTGTTCATGACAAATTTACCGTCGAAGATCAAATCAACGCGCAATTCCCGTCTGTTTGTTTGGTGGGTTTGGGGCGATGTGGCTCAAATGTATCGTTAGATTTAGCGAATCTTGTTTACAACGCACGAAATTATTATCTCAATGATTTTCAAAAATCAGAAGCCAGCGCTAAGCAACAACAAAAATCGTCGTCAGCGACTCGCTGGATCAAGCGCAATATTGGTTTTAATAAAACTCATGATAAACGCGCTGCTTTCTTGATTGAGCCTTTCGTTATCTTGGGGGATTTAGATCAAGATATCGATGGCCGTGTGCGTTATTCCTACATGGATGAAAAAGATAGCTTGGTTGATGGCTACTCCAAAATGAAGATCATGGATTTGTCAGAAGTTCATGCTGGTGGTTCAGGTAATGCACCCGTTTTAGGTCAGTACTTAGCAAAAATTATTTTAAATAAAGGCGCTGAGCGCTTTTTAAATAAAGATTGGAAAGCGATTCATTCTTACATGATTGACTCGTGTGGGATTAAAGCCAATCAGTCTCGTTTGTTCTTTTACATTTTCAGTGCCGGTGGTGGTACAGGTTCTGGCATGGCGTCAGAATTTGGCTTGGCGCAACAATATGCTTATATGAGCAAGACATTGCACACTGAAAAGCGTATTAAGAAACGTGAGTCTCATGAACACGACGGCGACTCTTTCGTGTTTGAGCCAATCTTTAGTAGTGGTATTTGTATTCTGCCAAACATTGCTTGTCAGTCGGTAGAAATATCTGAAGCCTTGCATATTAACGCAGGTCGCTTGCTGTGTAAGTATCTCTCTGAAGAATGGGACTTCTCCTATAATCTCGACCGCATCGAAGACGATGAGAACATTTCCATTGTTGATCGACTACGACCATGGAACTCGATGATGTTGATTTCTAATGACATCATGCGTTACGCCGAAGAAGCCGACGGTGGTGACATGAAAAATGTCGATGTGAACACGATGGAGAAGTACGCCAATCAATATATCTCTCAGCAGATCTTTAATATATTAACAGCGCAAGCGGTCACTAAAGATTACGATCAAGACTACTTCCGCAGTGCTGGCGTTGATATTAGTGAAACCATTCGTTTAGATGCTAATGATTTATTCATGAGTTTGGCGGGGCCTGTCACTATCGCTTACGCCGAATCAACAGTGAAGAAAACAGCACCAATTATTGATGGTCGTCAACCCGGACCGAGTGAGTTAGTAGAATTAGACATTGACGATTTATTCTTCCGCTCGATTGATTTACCGCACTTTAATAAAGATACACGTGCTATTGAAGGCGTAAGCTTGTTGCCGATGGAAGCAGATCGCTATCGTGAGCTGCTAACAGAATGCCGTGCTAATAACTTCGATACCAGCAAATTAAAGGATGTGTTGTTCTTTAATAAGTGTTCGTCGGTCGTATCCATTATCTCACTGCCAAAAGACTATAAACTGTCATACATGGATCTTAATCGTCTTAAGACTCATCTTAATAGTTTATTTCCGAACACAACACTTAAGCGTTATGCCTTGGTTATTGGTGCGTCCGAGAATATTTCATTAACGACATTAGTGGCGAAAAGTCCGTGTTTAAGTGATGACTTCTTAACATTGATAGTGTCTTACGTGAAACGTTGTTTTGCGAAAGAAGAGTATTGCTTTAATGACAAGTTCGATGAAATCTTCTTAAACATGATTACTGCTGACAACTTCAATGAAGAAGAGCTCGATAACATGATTTCTGAGTTTGAAAATCCGGCGAAAATTTTAGATACCAACTGGCATGCTATTAAGCCGATGTATGAGAAAAAATATCGCGAGATCCTTGGCAGTGACGAAAAACGATTCGTGTCGATTAACGACATACGTTTGAGCGCCGAAAACGTTAAGCGGGCCATAAAATACCTGCGAGAAATTTATCGTTATCGCGTTAGTAAGACTAAATTGATCTCATTAAATCAAACTGCGAAAAAATAAATACAACTTCCAAAACCTTGAGCCCAACTCGTTTTATGACAAGTTGGGCTTTTTAATTTAGAAGTTTCTGTGATTAAAACTAGTGTTTTACATTTTAGATCGGTTAAACTGGTAAGACGAGTTAAAAAGTCTAACGATTGAAGGAGAACTTACGTGTTTACTTTACTCTTCATTACCGCGTTGCTAGCTTGCTTAGGCACCCTAGCGTACAAACGCGCTTCATTAATTACCTTTACTGGTGCAGTAGCTCTTGCACTCCTTATCTTATCAATGACAACACATGTTTCGACCTTGGTATGGTTGTTATTCATCGTTGTTGCCGTTCCGTTAAACGTTACGTCGTTTAGACAACAATACATCAGTGTGCACTTGCTGAAATTGTATCGCTCTATCATGCCTGAAATGTCTCGCACTGAAAAAGAAGCGATTGACGCGGGTACGACATGGTGGGAAGCCGACTTATTTAAAGGGGCCCCTGACTGGAAGAAAATGCATAACTACCCTGCTCCGCGACTAAGTGCGCAAGAGCAAGCATTTTTAGATGGTCCAGTGGAAGTTGCCTGTTCAATGGCTAATGAGCACGAAATTTGTCACCAAAAGGCAGATTTACCGCAAGAGCTGTGGCAATACCTAAAAGATAATGGCTTCTTTGCCATGATCATTAAGAAAAAATATGGCGGTCTTGAGTTTTCTGCTTACGCCCAATCGCGTGTGTTACAAAAACTCTCTGGTGTTAGCGCTGTATTAGCATCGACTGTTGGTGTTCCTAACTCATTAGGTCCTGGTGAACTACTACAACACTATGGTACTGATGAACAAAAAGATCATTATTTACCACGCCTTGCCTCAGGTGACGAAATTCCGTGTTTTGCATTGACCAGCCCTGAAGCAGGTTCTGATGCGGGTGCAATTCCTGATCGCGGTGTGGTTTGTAAAGGTCAGTGGAATGGCGAAGAAGTGCTAGGTATGCGTGTTACATGGAACAAGCGTTACATCACGCTAGCCCCTGTAGCAACAGTACTTGGTCTTGCTTTTAAGCTTGATGATCCTGAAGGTCTGTTAGGCGACGAGAAAGAGTTGGGTATTACTTGTGCGCTTATCCCAACGGATATTGAAGGCGTTGAAACCGGTCGTCGTCACTTTCCATTAAACGTGATGTTCCAAAATGGTCCAACACGTGGTGAGGATGTTTTCTTCCCATTAGATTTCATTATTGGTGGCCCGAAAATGGCTGGTCGCGGCTGGCAAATGTTGGTTGAATGTTTATCTGTTGGTCGTGGTATTACATTACCATCAAACAGTGCTGGTGGTGTTAAGTCACTTGCCCTTGCAACAGGTGCTTATTCACGTATTCGTCGTCAGTTCAAAGTACCTATCGGTAAAATGGAAGGTATTGAAGAGCCATTGGCACGTATCGGCGGTAATGCGTATCTAATGGACGCTGTTACAACCATGACAACGGGCGCGATTGATTTAGGTGAAAAACCATCAGTCATTTCGGCAATCGTTAAATATCATCTAACTGATCGTATGCAACGTTGTGTTATCGATTCTATGGATATTCATGGCGGTAGTGGTATTTGTTTAGGCCCTAATAACTATGTTGGTCGTGGTTATCAAGGTGCACCAATTGCTATTACAGTTGAAGGTGCAAACATCCTAACCCGCTCATTAATCGTTTACGGACAAGGTGCAATTCGCTGTCATCCTTACGTTTTAGCTGAGTTAGATGCAGCAAATCAATCAGATGATCGCGTCGCATTAGAAGAATTTGATAAAGCGGTATTTGGTCACATTGGTTTCGCTATTAGTAACTTCTGCCGTAGTTTCTGGTTAGGTTTAACAAATAGCCGCTTCTCTGCGTCGCCATTTAGCGATGATACTAAGCGTTATTACCAACACATGAACCGTTTCTCAGCCAATCTTGCCTTCTTATCAGATATTGCAATGGCTTGTTTAGGCGGCGATTTGAAACGTAAAGAACGTATTTCAGCGCGTCTAGGTGATATTTTAAGTCAATTGTACTTAACGAGTGCGACATTAAAGCGTTATGACGACGAAGGCCGCCAACAAGCTGATTTAGCGCTTGTTCATTGGGCTGCTCGTGATTCGTTGTACAAAGCACAAACATCATTAGATGAACTATTACGTAACTTCCCAATTAAGTGGGTTGGTAAAGTGTTGCGCTATGTTATGTACCCTACAGGCATCACGTTAGTTGCGCCGTATGATGAGTTGGATCATGAGATTTCTAAAATCTTGCAAACGCCTAACATGACACGTGATCGCATTGGTCAAGGCCAATACTGGAGCCCAACAGAGCACAACCCTATTGGTATCCAAGAAGAAACACTGCGCAATGTTATCGATGCAGAAAGCATTATTACGAAAATTAGTAAGGCATCAGGCAAGAAAGAACAGCTTATTTTCTTAGACAAGTTAGCTGATGAAGCCCTTGCCGCTGGTTACATTAGCGAAGATGAGGCTGAGCACCTACGCATTACAGAAGTGGGTCGTTTAAAATCCATCAACGTTGATGACTTTGACCCAGAAGAGTTAGAAGCTAAAGGCTAATCTCATTTGGTATCGTTCAACATTCAAAGGGCTAGTATTAATACTAGCCCTTTTTATTTGCCCTTCTTTTTTGTTTTACGATGTGCTCATCATACCAATTGCATTAAGTAAGTGATCTTGTTGTGCGTAGAGAAAGTCAACTAAAACAAGGCGCTCGATTGATTTCGACATGGATGTCGATATTAGGGCAACGCA